>JAUNUL010000100.1:0-7758 GCA_030538175.1 Propionibacteriaceae bacterium
GAGCGCATCAACACCCGCATCCACACCGTGACGTCGATCGACGCCGACGAGATCCAAGCGGCGGCAGCCCAGCACCTGTCCCCTGAACACCGCGCCACCCTGCTCTATCGCCGGGAGGAGACCCGATGAGCCTGCCCCGCCCCGCCCTCAAAACCCCCGCCGCGTGGCATTACCCGACCCCGCGGGAAGCCACGCTGTCCAACGCAATGCGTGTGCTGGTCCACGATCTGCCGGGACAACAGGTCATCTCCGCGACCCTGGTGCTGGATGCCCCGCTGCATCTGGAGGACCGGGCGGTCGAGGGCGTCGCGACCGTCTGTGCCCGTGTTCTCGATGAGGGTACGCACACCCATCCGGGCGATCGCTTCGCCGAAGTGCTCGAAACCGAGGGCGCAGCCTTCAGCGCGAACCAAGGCTATTCCGGTTTGCAGGCGATGATCGATGTCCCCGCAACGCGCTTCGAGCCGGCACTGGAGTTGTTGGCCGACGCAGTACGCCGCCCGGAACTGCGCGACACCGACACCGAACGCCACGTTGCTTTGCGGCTGGCGGAACTGGACCAACTGCGTGCGAACTCGGCGCAGTGGGCATCGTGGGCCTTCCGGGGCGAGGTGTTCGCTGACTCGGACCGGGTGCAGCGACTGGCCGCCGGTGAACCGGACACGGTCGCAGCGATCACTCCCGCGGCGGTCCGCGACTTTCACCGCCGTCACTATGGACCGACCGGTGCCACGCTGGTCCTGGCCGGAGAGTTCGCGACAGACCCCGTTGCCTGGGCGGAGCAGGTCTTCGGCGATTGGGCCAACCCCGATCAGGTGACCGCGACCCATCCTGAGCCGCAGGCCGCTCCGCCGTCTGCGGTCCTGTTGCATCGCCCCGGTGCGGTGCAGGCTGACCTGCGCCTCGGCGGGTTCAGCATCGATCGGCATGATCCGCGGTGGCCGGCCTTCCAGATCGGGACGTACGCCGTCGGCGGCGCTTTCCTCAGCCGCCTCAACAAAGTGTTGCGCGAGGAACGTGGGTACACCTATGGAGTCGGGCTGCAGAATGCGCCCCTGCGGCAGGGCGGTTCCTTCGCCGTAGCCGGGTCGTTCCGAACCGAGGTCCTGGTGCCCGCACTGGAGGAAGCTCGCCTGTTGCTGGACACCGCTGGCTCGCCCGTGACATCAGCCGAGGTGACTGACGCCGTGAACTATTTCACCGGTGTCCCCACCCTGCGTTATGCCACGGCCAGCGGGATGGCTGACCAGACGGCGGCCAACGCGCTGCACGGGCTGCCGCTGGACTACGTCGACACCTACCTCGCCGGAATCCGGGCAACCTCGCCCCAAGCCGCAACCGCCGCCTATCAGGAGATCATCGACCTGTCCGCCCTCACCTTGGTGGTCGCCGGGGATGCAGACGTCCTGAGCGCACCTCTCACCAACGCAGGGTGGAAGGTGGAGGTGCGCTGACCTGGTTCAGCCGCCCAGCGCGGTCTGGGCACGCTGCATGGCGGCCCGGGCTTCCTCGACCTTGCGCTGATATTGGCCTAGGTCTCCCGACTGGAGCGCACGCTGTGCCTCGGCAAACGCCGCGTTGGCCTCTGTCAGAGCCCGCACCGCGGCCGGATTGTCGGCCGGTCGGGTCCCATCCGGTGCCCCCGGCGTCGCACCCTGAGCGGGCGGTGTGCCCTCCTCACCCTCAGACTCGCCGGTCGAGGCACCCGCGTCGCCACCGAACACCTGGTCGAGGGCCTGTTGCAGGGTCTCCCCAATGCCGACCCGCTCACCGAACCGGACAGTGACGAAGGTGAGCGCCGGATAGGAGCCCTGACCGGCGGCCTTCTGCGTATAGATGGGCTGGGCATAGAGCAACCCGCCGCCCAACGGCAACGTGAGGAGGTTGCCATAGACGACCTGCGCAGCACCCTGGTTCAGATAGGGCCGCAGCCGCAACGCCACCTGTTCGTCGGTGACCATGGCGTTGAATGTCTGGTTCGGTCCGTCGACCTGGTGGGAGTCAGACATGCGCAGAATCCGCATCCGCCCGTATTCCGGGCTGGCGGTATCAGCATTCACAGCCATGAAAGCCGCCAGGTTATTGCGACCGCGCGGCACGAACACCGTGGTCTGCGAGAAGTGTGCCTGGTTGTCCCCCGGCCACTTGATCGACAACAGATAGGGATTCTCACGCTGGTTGTTCGGCGTGACAGGGTCGTTCGGGATCACCCAGAGGTCGTTCTGCTGGAACCACGCCATCGGATCGGTGACGTGATAGCGCCCCAGCACCTCCCGCTGGACCTTGAAAAGGTCATCGGGATAGCGCAGGTGCTCCAGCAGCGCAGGCGAGATCTCGGACCGCGGGCGGACCGTATCCGGATAGGCCTTCTGCCAGGTCTGCAGGATCGGATCGCTCTCATCCCAGGCATAGAGCGTGACGGTGCCGTCATAGGCATCCACAACGGCCTTCACCGAGTTGCGGATGTAGTTCACCCGCGTCTCCGGCTGGACCGTGCCGGCAGTCCGGGCGGTCTGCGTATCCGAAATCGCCTGATCCAACGAAACCCGATGCGAGTTCGGATAGTTGTTGGAAGTCGTATAGGCATCGGCCACCCAGACGATGCGCCCCTCGACCACTGCCGGATAGAGATTCGAGTCCACGGTGAGCCATGGCGCGGCCGCCTGCACACGCTCCCGCGGGGTGCGGTTATAGATGATCTTGGAGGACTCGTTGACGCGGCCCGACAGCAGGATGTTCACGTCCGCCATGCGCGTCGCATAGAGCAAGCGGTTGAACCAGCTGCCGATCGGCACCCCACCCTCACCGGAATAGGTGTTGCGGCGCTCGCCGCCCCCCTCGCCACCACCGGGGGTGTCGAGCTCGACCGGCGGAGTCCCGGCCGGCGCACCCACGATCGAATATTCGGAGTGCTGTTCACCGAAATAGATCCGGGCTTGGTGCTCGGGCAGCTTGCCGATGGGAGGAACGTCACGCACCAACCATTCCGGCTCACCGCCCGGCTGACGCCGGTTGCCATAGGACGCGACCATGCCGTGGCCGTGCGTATAGACCGTGCGCATGTTGTTCCACGAACGGTCCTGCAGGCCCGTGACATCCAACTCGCGGACGGCCACGACCGCATCGGTCTCCTGCCCGTCCACCTCATAACGGTCGACGTCGAGCACGCTCGCGAACGAATAGAAGCCACGGACTTGCTGGAGCTGATCGAAGGTCGGTGCGATCACGGCCGGGTCCATGAGACGGATGCCGGGCAACGCCGCGGCATCGGCCCGCAACTAGCCTGCCGTTGCCTCGGTCGCGGCGTCATAGTTTGTGATCTCGACCTGGTCGATCCCATAGGCCGCGCGCGTGGCCTCGATGTGGGCCTGGATATAGGGACGTTCCTTGTCCGGCTCGTTCGGGTTGACCTCGAACGCCTGGATGGCAGCCGGATAGATCATGGTCAGCAGGATGCTGGAGACGATGGCCAGGACCAGCGCGGCGACGGGGATCATCCAGCGGCGCAAGAAGACGTTGGAGATGAAAAGCAGCGCACAGATGGCCGTGATGATGGCCACCACCAGCGATGCCGTCACGCGTGCGTTGTCATCGGTATAGCTCAGGCCGGTGAGCAACTGATTGGTCGTCGTCTGATAGCTGTATCGATCCAGCCAGGCGTTCACCGCGAACATCAGGACGGTCAGACCGATGAGAATCGACAGATGGGCCTGGGCCGCCCGGGTCGTCACGCGACGATCCCCCTTGGCGATCCGCAGCCCACCCATCACGTAATGCACGATGGCCGCGGCGATCGTCGAGAACACCAGCATCGTGCTGACCATGGCCACCACCCAGCGCAGCCAGGGCAGCTCGAAGACATAGAAGGCGACATCAAAGCCGAAACGCGGGTCGGTCACCCCGAATGGTGTGCGATTGAGCCAGCCGAGCCAGGTGCCCACCTGGCTGGCACCGGACACGCCGGCGAAGAGCCCCACCACGATGCCGAGCCCGATCATGATCTGCACGAATCGGGACTCCAGCGTTTCGCGATAACGCTCCAACAACTCGCTCGCCATCGGCCCGGGCCGGGTCGACGGCCGCAGGCGATAGGCCAGCGCCGTGTTGCCCACGATCGCCAAAGCCATCACCAGGCCGACCACGAGGAAGAGCACGATCCGGGTCACGAACGTGATCGTGAACACCTGGGGGAACTTCATGGAGACGAACCACAGCCGGTCGGTCCAGACGCTGGTGAAGAGGACGAACAGCAACACCACCGCCGAGGCCACCACGATGGTGGGCAGCAATGCGCCGCGGCGCCTTGGGGATTCCGTGGGAATCCTGGTCGTCGCGCTCACGTGGTCCTCCTTGAATCCTGGTGCAGGCGATGGCCGGGCCGATCGTGCTCAAGCGTAGCCGCGAGCACCGACACCACCCCCGGGGCGAGATCCGGCCCGCTCAGCAGCTCACCCGGATTGCTGACCAGGCGAGCGAAACAGTGGGCAGCTCCACCGCGGAGCACACCGACGATCAAGCGGAGGTCCTGGCGGTCGGGGTGTTCGGCCACGAACGTCTCGGCCGCTGCTGGATCCTCCGGCAGATCGGCCTCGAAGCGGGCGGGCAGGAAGCTTCGCTCCACCGCCAGGGCACAGCCGGCGACAGCATCCGGCCACGTCAGGCGGCCGAGAACCTGCTCGAGTGCGGACTCCGCGGCAGCCTCTCCCTCGCCGGTGCCCACACTGCGGAACTCGTCCTGTTCGATCGAGCTCAACGCATCAACCGGGTGCCCATCGGCGCTGGACCGCAGCCCGAGGTGGGCGGCGAGTTCGGGCTCGGCCTCGATGAGTTCATCGGTGCGCACCAAGGCGAAGAGGCGAGCCGGTTGATTCCATCCGGCCTCCCCCACGTGATGCTCCAATTCCACGAGGGCGGCAACGAGCGCGTCGTCGGTCATGCGGTCCTTCCCTGTCGGGACGCGCTGGCGCGTCCGGACGTCACGTCCATCGGTTTGGTCGGATCATTCGGGGTGCTCCGGTCAGCCGGGGTACGCCGGCCGGTCACTCTGCTCGGGCCAACCGCCATAGGCAGATCGACCGGTTCGCTCGGGTCAACCGCTGTGCGCGTGTCGCATCGCCTGGTCAGCAACGGGGCACCTCGGCGACACGGGCGGGGTCCTGAAGGGCAGCGAGACCGCGTACGGCATCGTGCAGCGTATCCACGCGGACGATCTCCAGGTCGGTCTGCAGACCCTCCAAATCCTGACAGTTGCGCGCCGGCACCAGGAAGACCGAAGCACCCACGGCTTCGGCACTCGCGATCTTCTCCTGGACACCCCCGATCGCGCCGACCTGCCCGGACGGGCTGATCCTGCCTGTGCCGGCAATGGACCGGCCCTGCAGCACGTCATCCGGTGAGATCTGGTCATAGATCGCCAGGGCGAACATCAACCCCGCACTCGGGCCGCCGATGTCGTGGCTGATCCCGAAATTCACGGTGGGGGTGAAGCTATACCCCAGCCCGAGTTCCACGCCGATCAACGCTCGACCCGGCTCGGACACGCTGTCGATCGTGGTGATGTCGGCGTTGATCACCCGACCTTCGCGGCTGACGGTCAGGCGCACGGAGGTGCCCGGTCGAACCGTCCGCATCCGGTCAGCGACCTCGGTCAGGGTCCGCACCGGGACCCCCTCGACCTGACGGATCTGGTCGCCGGGCTGCAGCCGCCCATTTGCCGGACCGGACACCAACACGGTCGAGACCACCGGCAGTTCCTCAACGGGCACGCTCGCCTCACGCAGCGCGGCAACGATGGCGTCCTGCTGGGAGGTGTCCATCATCATCCGCTCCTCGGCGCGCACCTCGTCCCGCGTCTTGCCCGGCTCATAGACCGCATCCCGCGGCATGGCATCACGCCGGGGCAGCCAATAGGCCAGGAATGCCTGCGGAAGACTCGTGCGCGTGTCGGGACGTGACACCGCGACCGTGGTCATGTGGATCTTGCCCGACAAGGGGTAGGTCTGCAGGCCCTCGACCCGGACCATCGGCTGATCGTTCTCCCCCGTTGCCAGGTCGTACGCCTTGCCGGGGCTGTAGATCACATAGGGCGTCGGCAAAACCACCAACAGCAACGCCAAACCCACGAACGCCAGCGCAGCCGACAGCGCCAACCAGGTCTGTCGGGTCAGCCGGATCGACCTCATGGACAGCCGACCCAGTCCACGCTGCCATCGGAATAGTGCTGCTCTTTCCAGATCGGCACCTCGGATTTGAGGGTGTCGATGAGGTCACGCGCGGCTGCGAAAGCGTCCACCCGGTGCACAGCACCGGCGGCGACCACGACGGCAAGATCGCCGATCTGCAGGGCCCCAACGCGATGCTCCGCCGCCACCGCGAGCACATCGTGGCGTTCAGCGACCTCCGCGACAACGCGGGCCAATTCGGTCTCGGCCGATGGATGGGCCGAATAGTCCAACGAACGAACCGATTTGCCCTCATCATGATCACGGACCAGACCAACGAAGACGGTGATTCCACCGACTGCGTCCTGCCGGACCGCATCAAGGACGCGATCCACGCTCAACGGCTCAGCACTGACCGCACTGTGGGTCTGCGTTGTGTGGTGGGAATGCACGGGCTAGACCATACCCGGCCCGCACGGTCGTTGGTCGCTGCTTGGGCAGTGCGGTTCAATGGAAGGCACGCAACGACGAGGAGTCAGCTCGATGTCCGACCACAACGATCCCAGCGACAAGCGCGGCCGGGGCGACGAACCCGAGAACCCGTTCGAGGCGCTGTTCTCGGGACTGGGCTTCGGCGGCTCAGGCCAGCCGGATCTGAACTCGATGATGAACCAGGTCCGCCAGATGATGTCCCAATTCGGTCTCGGCGGGATGTTCGGTGACCCCTCGACCCAACCCGATGCACAGCCCGGCGCCCAGTGGGAGCCGATTCGCGATGTGGCCCGGCGCGTGGTCGCAGCCCAGGGCAGTGACCCGTCCACCTCCGCAACACAACTCAACGAACTGCGTGATGCCGTCCGCCTTGCCGACACCTGGCTCGACCAGGCCACCGCCTTTCCCGCCACCGGTGGTCCCGTCGCGGTGTGGAGCCGGGCCGAGTGGGTCGAACAGACGATGCCGACCTGGCGCAGACTCATCGAACCCGTGGCCGAGGCGATGTCGGAGGCCATGGCGGATTCGATGGGCAGCGGTGAGGGCAGCGAGGGCGCGATTCCGGGGCTGGACGCCTTCCTGCGTCCGCTGTTGAAGTCGAGCGGGTCCCAGGTCTTCGGATTGCAGGCCGGCCAGGCCATCGGCAACCTGGCGGCGAGCGTGCTCGGCGCGACCGAAGTCGGCCTGCCGCTCAGCGGGAGCAGCGAACACACCATCGCCCTCATCCCGACCAACGTCACGGCGTTCGCCGACGGGCTGGATCAGAGTGATGACGATGTCCGGCTCTATCTGGCCCTGCGCGAAGCAGCCCGACAGCGGCTGTTCGGTGCCACCGCATGGCTGGGACCCCAACTGCTGACCCTCGTCGAGAGCTATGCCCGGGGCATCCGGATCGATCTGTCCTCCCTGGAGTCCGCGATCGGATCCTTCGATCCGACCAACTTCAACCCCGAAACTCTGCAGGAGATGAGCGAACAGCTCCAGGGCAGTCTCTTCGAGCCCCAGCAGACCGCTGAACAAAAGGCGGTGCTCGAACGCCTCGAAACCCTGCTGGCCCTCATTGAGGGCTGGGTGGACGAGGTCGTGGCCCAGGCCACCCAGCAGT
>JAUNUL010000100.1:7768-9152 GCA_030538175.1 Propionibacteriaceae bacterium
TGCCACAGCTCTCGCCGAGACCATGCGTCGCCGGCGGGCCACAAGTGGTCCGGCCGAGGCGACGTTCCAGGCTCTGGTGGGTCTCGAGTTGCGTCCCCGGCGACTCCGCGATGCCGCCAACCTGTGGGCTGCGCTGCGGGAAGCCCGGGGTGCTCACGCCCGCGACGAGGTCTGGAACCACCCCGACGTCGTGCCGAGCGCCGCCGATCTCGACGATCCGTTGGGTTTCGTCAACGGCGACCGAGCCGCAGCCGAGCCGGCCAGCAGCAGCATCGATGATGAGTTGGCGCGCCTTCTCGAGCAGGCCGAGCGGGAACGCGACGCCGAACGCCGCCAGGACGACACCGGTGACGAGCCCGACGCCTGACCCCCGGCCGGCGACGCTGACGGCGGACTGTGTGGCCGCGCTGTCGGCGTACGCTTCAGACGACCCCACCCAACGGCAGCTTCGGGATGCCTTCACCGACCACCTGCATGCCACGGCACACGGGTGGTCGAGGGACTGCCCGGGCGCGCACGTGACCGCGAGCGCCATCATTACCTCGCCCCGGGCCGATCGAGTCGTGCTGATCCGCCATCGCAAGCTCCAGCGTTGGCTCCAGACCGGTGGGCATATCGAAGCCACGGACGCGACGCTCGCCGAAGCGGCGCTGCGCGAGGCCCGAGAAGAGACTGGTCTTCTGGATCTGAGGCTCATGCCGGGGATCCTGCATCTGGACCGACACGAGGTGCCCTGCGGCCCCGTGCGTCCGACCTATCACCTCGACATCCGGTTTCACGTGGTCGCCTCCTCCCCCGGGCTTCCGGAGTCGGGGGAGGTGGAGGACGTGCGTTGGTTCGACGCGGGCGCCCTGCCGACCGATGAACGGTCAGTCACCGTCCTCGTCGACCTCGCCCGCCATCGGCTCGCCTGACCGGGCGGCCAGACCGGCCGAGAATCCGTTGAGGTAGCCCTTGGCCTCCCCCGTCCGGGGATAGCCCGCGAGCAGTGCCCAGAACTCCGGTCCGTGTCCCGTCTCGACCAGGTGGGCCAACTCGTGCAGCAGCACATAGTCCACGACCCACTGCGGGAAGTCCTTCAGTCTGGTCGAGAGCCTGATCGTGCGGGTCGCCGACGTGCAGGATCCCCACCGCCGACCCTGTCGATTCGACCAGGCCACCGAGAGTGGCGTTGGCATGTGTGGGGCCAGAGGCAGCAAGTACGTCGCCCGCAACTGCTCGGCCCGGGCCAGCAAGCTGGTATCGGTGCGCCCGGTGCGGTGCCGTTCCTCGTGGGCCCGCAGACGGTCAACCATGCGCTCGGCCCAGTCCCCTTCTTCGGCCACGGGCACACCGGGCGGAAGCTCAAGCACAATCCGTCCCCCGTCGCGGAAGACGGCCGCGT
>JAUNUL010000101.1 GCA_030538175.1 Propionibacteriaceae bacterium
TGGGCATGCTGGTCGCTTCGATCAGCCAGACCATCGTCGGTCCGGCCATGCCGCGGATCGTGGCCGAGCTCGGCGGGATGGAGCACTATTCGTGGCTCGCGACCGCCGCCATGCTCGTCTCCGCCATCACCGTGCCCATCGCGGGCAAGCTGTCCGACCTCTATGGTCGACGGCCGTTCTATATCGCCGGCCTCGTCATCTTCATGCTGGGCTCCCTCATCTCCGGGTTCGCCCCCAACTTCTGGACCCTCGTCGCCGCGCGCGCGATCCAAGGCCTGGGCATGGGCACCCTGATGCCGCTGTCCCAGACGATCATCGGCGACATCGTTCCGGCACGCTTCCGCGGCAAATACCAGGGCATCATGGGCGCCGTCTTCGGTGTCACCTCGATCGCCGGCCCGCTTGCCGGCGGGGCCATCACCGACGCCTGGGGCTGGCGCTGGCTGTTCTTCGTCAGCCTCCCGGTCGGTGTGGTGGCCCTGATCGTGATCTCCCGGTTCCTGCACCTGCCGCACACCAAGCGGACCGTACGCATCGACTATGCCGGCATGGTCACCCTGAGCGTCGCGTTGGTGAGCATCCTGCTGGCCACCTCATTCGGCGGCACGACGTGGGCGTGGGCTTCCCCCCAGATCATCGGTCTGTACGCCATCGGCGCGGTCTTCACCATCGCCTTCATCATCATCGAGACCCGCGCCGAGGAGCCCGTGCTGCCCCTGCGCCTGTTCCGCAGCTCGATCTTCACGCTGTCGAACCTCGCCAGCTTCGGTGTGGCGATGATGATGTTCGGCGCGATCATCTATATCCCGGTTTATGCCCAGGGTGTGATGGGCGTCAACGCCGCCCAGTCCGGCTTGATCCTGATGCCGCTGATGCTCGGCATGATCGTGATGGGCATGGTGGCGGGCTTCATCGTGACCAAGACCGGCCGTTACAAGGAGGTCATCCTGGGCGGTGCGGTGCTGATGATCGTTGGCTACATCCTGCTGTTCCGGCTTGGCTACGGTTCGCATCCGCTTGAGCTCACCGGTGCCATGACCGTGTTCGGCATCGGCCTGGGCCTCGCGATGCAGCAGTACACGCTGGTGGTGCAGAACAACGCCCGCCGCCAGGACCTCGGGGTGGCGACCTCGTCCATCCAGTTCTTCCGCAACGTTGGCTCGACGGTCGGCATCGCGATCTATGGCACCGTCATGACCACATCGATGCCGGGCGCGATCGCCCGTCACCTGCCGCCGGGTGCCGCCCAGCAGGCGGGCCATCTGGACGCCGGATCCGTGCTCGACCCGTCGGCGCTCGCCGGCCTGCCCGGACCTGTTGCGGATGCGATCCGGATGGGCTTGGCCGAGTCGCTGCACAACACGTTCCTGATCGGTCTGCCGCTCGGGGTGTTGGTGTTGGTGACGTCGTTCTTCATCAAGGCGATTCCCCTGCGCGAGACCATCCAGTCCGCAGACGAGGCGGGCCGGGAGATGTTGGACGCGATGGCCCAGTCGAGCCACCATGCCAACGAGCTCGTCCCACTGCTCAACGAGACCAGCCGCACCCGTGAGCGCATCACCGGTCTGCAGTTCAGCATCCTGGCCGAACGGGCCCGCCAGGGCCGCTATCCCCTGCTGTTGCAGGCCGTGACCGAACTGGGTCAGGGCGACCCGGAACGTGGGATCGCGCTGCTCGAGCGCACCGCCACCATGTTGTCGACCGAGGACGACCATCAGATGGCCGAGTCGGAGGAGTACGCGGCAGAGGTCGCGACGTTCGGGGCGCGCGAGGGCGGCGTACTCAGCGCGGACCTGCGGCGTCAACTGGCCGTGCTGGCCGCGAAACGGGACAAGGAAACGGTGCTGGGCGAACTGGAGCCGCCGACCAGCAAGCGCTATGAGGCCGTGAACGTGCGGGATCTGCAGTCGGTCGGCAACGACCTCAATGCCGCCCTGCTGGTCGACCTCAGCATCACCGGCCTGCCGGATGCCTGGACCTCGGACCAGCCGGCCACCGACACGCAGCGGGGGGACTGACCTGGACGTGTGCCGCCCAGGACGAGGTCAGGTCGCCGGGGACAGGCCGGCGTCCTCCGCGTCCGTGGCCGGCTCAACCCCGGCGGCCTCGGACTCCTTGGTTTGCCCCTCGACGGCATAGCCGATGAACGACTTGGCGAACGCCATCATCGGCACGACCAGGAGCGCGCCGACGATCCCGCCGACGCTGATGCCGATGGTGATGCCGAAGATGACGGCCAGGGGGTGCAGGGACACGGCCTTGCCGAGCAGCATGGGCTGCAGGACGTTGCCCTCCAATTGGTTCACGATCACGATCACGCCGAGCATGATCAGCGCCTGGATTGGCCCAACGGTGACGAGCGTGATGAGCGTGACGACGGCTCCGGAGACCAGGATGCCGACGATCGGCACGAACGCGGACAGGAACAACAACGCGCCCAGGGCGGGTGCCATCGGCACCCCCATGATGAGGGCAGCGATGAGCGGGAAGATCGCGTCGACCGCGGCGACGATCACGGTGGCACGGACATATTCGACCAGCGAGTTCCAACCGGACTTGCCGCCGCCGTCAACCCGCTCGCGGGCCGCCCCGGGGACCAGACGCAGCAGCCACTTCCAGATCATCGGGCCGTCATAGAGCATGAAGAACATCGCGAACAAGGCGAGGATCATGCCGGCCAGGAAGTTGCCGACAGCGCCGGCGCCGGTGGTGGCGTACCGGGCGATGGTCGCCTGCTGCTCCCGGAGGTATTTGGTGATCTGGTCCAACCAGCCGTTGATCTGATCCTGGCTGATCTGCAGGGGCCCGCTGTTGAGCCACGTCATCAGCTGATGGAAGCCCTCCATCGCCCGTTGGCCCAGCTCGTCGGCCTGGCCGGCGATCTGGCTGACGATCAGCGTCAGGAAGCCGCTCACGATGAGCAAACCACCGACCAGCGTGATCACCGCCGCGACCGGCCTGGGAACGCCCCACTTCATCAAGCGGGTCGCAATGGGCACGAGCCCCGCGGCGAGCATGATGCCGATGGCCAACGGGATCGTCACCGCGGACAACCGGGCAGCCAACCAGCCGATCCCCGCGATCAGGGCAGCGATGAGCAGCACCCGCCAACTCCAGGCTGCGGCGATCTGGATCCCCCGTGGGACGGCCCGGTCGAACTCGGCCGCCCGTTCACGCTGGAGATTGAGGTCAGTTCGCAGGTCCTCTTCCGCGTCCCGCGAGGCCGCCAGCTCGGCTCTCGAGCTCGACAGCTCATGCCGGATGCCGTCCAGCCTGGTCTCGATTTCCGCCTGCGCGCGCCGCGTCCAGAACATCGCACTCCTTCTTCTCGCTGCGTGCCACCCGGCCGCGTGTCGCTCTGCTCCGTGTCACTCTATGGGCTGACCCGGGGCACTGATCACGTATTCATGCCCCCCGGGGTACGGGTTAGGGTGACCACATGAACTCCGCTTCCACAAGCACTCGGTCGTTGACCGCGCTCGTGATCAGCAATGTCCTCGGCGGCATCGGCGTCGCCTCGGGCATCGCGGTCGGTGCCCTGCTCGTGGCCTCCATGGGCGGGGTCGAGCTGGCCGGATTCGGGCAGGCACTCAGCGTGCTCGGCGCGGCGCTGCTGGCCGTGCCGCTGGCTAACCTCGCAGCCAAGCACGGCCGTCGCCGCTCGCTGACCACCGGCTATGCCGTGGCCGCGCTCGGTGCCTTGATCGTGTTGCTGGGCGCGTGGCTGGGTTGGTTCTGGCTGCTGTTGTTCGGCTTGTTGGCGTTCGGGTCGGCCCAGGCGACGAACCTGCAGACCAGGTACGCAGCATCCGAGCTCGCCTCACCCGAACGCCGAGCGACGATCATGTCGATCGTCATCTGGGCGACCACGATCGGCTCGGTGCTCGGGCCGAACCTGTCCAGTCTCGGCGCGGACGTCGGCCGCCGGTTCGACATCCCCGATCTCGCGGGGCCCTACCTGTTCAGCCTCGGCGGCTTCATCCTCGCCGGCATCGTGATCGCCCTGGTGTTCGCCGGCCGCAGGGGGCCCCTCACCGCGTCCATCCCGGGCGCTGCATCCCCCACCATCTCCAGCCCGACCGCGAAGCAGCCCGCGAAGGCAGTCGGCGCCCTGGCTGCCCTGGGTTGGGCCAGCCGCCATCCGGTCGCCCGTTTCGCGGTCCTGCTGATCGTTGTCGGGCATGCGGTGATGGTGGGGATCATGTCGATGACCCCGGTCCAACTCGGCCAGCACGACCACGGCCTCAAGGCCATCGGCCTGGTGATCAGCCTGCACATCCTGGGGATGTATGCCCTGAGCCCCCTTGTCGGCTGGCTCGCCGACCGCTTCGGCGCGATGCGGACCGCGCTGGTCGGCCTGATCGTCCTCGGCCTCTCGGCGGTGGTCATCCTCATCGCCCCAACCGCTTTCGTGTCGGTCACGATCGCCTTGATCCTGCTGGGTGTGGGCTGGTCGTTCACCACGATCTCCGGCTCGGCGCTGCTCGCCCGGGTCGACTCCGGCGAGGTCCGGGTGCCCCTGCAGGGCGCGACCGACGCGCTGATGAACTATGGCGCCGCGACAGCTGCCCTGCTGGGTGGCCCGCTGCTGGCGTGGGTCGGCTTCGGTGGGCTCGCGATCGGCGCCGCCCTGTTGATCATTCCCGCCGCGGCCGTCGGGTGGTACGCCCGGCGCCACCGGGATGCTGCGTTCGCCGCCAGCGACCAGCGATAAGAGAAGGAGTCACATGCTGAAGGCGTGGGTACGCCAGCGCACCTCAGTCCCCCGCGACGTGATCGTCCTGGGCATCATCGCGTTCAACGTGGCGGTCGGCTTCGGTGTGGTCGTGCCGGTCCTGCCGGTGTTCGCCCAGTCGTTCGGGGTGACCAACTTCCAGGTCGCGATGGTGGTCTCCGCGTTCGCCCTGATGCGGTTGGTGACCAGCCCGTTCTGTGGCCGGATCGCCGACTGGATGGGCGAGCGCACGACGCTCGCGGTCGGCATCTTCATCGTCGCGATCTCCAGCGTGGTCGCCGGCCTGTCCACCAGCTACGTGATGCTGCTGCTCTCCCGCGGTCTCGGCGGCATCGGGTCGGCGATGTTCTCGGTGTCCGCGATGACGTTGCTGTTGAAGGCCGCTCCCCCGGCCATGCGCGGCCGCGCCGCCGGGTTCTTCCAGAGCGGGTTCCTGATCGGCGGCATGACCGGTCCCGCGATCGGCGGGCTGCTCGCGGCCATCTCGATCACCGCGCCCTTCTTCTTCTATGCCGGCACCCTCGCCGTGGCCGGCACCATCGGCCTGTTGTTGCTGTCCAAGCCGCAGCGCAGCGGTGCTGGCACGACCCAAGTCGCCGTCCGCCCCATGCGTGAGGTCGTTGCCGACCCCCGCTTCCAAGCCGCCTGCATGTCGAACCTCGCCCAGGGCTGGAACAACTTCGGCGTCCGCAACGCCCTCGTCCCCCTGCTCGCCCTGATGAGCCTCGACCGCGGCCCGACCCAGACCGGCTATGCCTTCGCCATCGCGGCGATCGTGCAGACCATCGCCCTCGCACCGGTGGGCAAGTTCGTCGACCAGGTCGGCCGCAAACCCGCCATGATCGCGGGCGGCATCCTCGGCGCGGCGGTGATGGTGGCGCTCCCGCTGGTGCCGTCGTGGTGGCTGTTTGTCGTCGTCCTGTGCCTCGGTGGCGTGGCCGCCGCGGCGCTCGGCACGGCCCCGGCCGCGTCGGTCGGTGATGCTGCCGGCGCCAAGAGCGGTACGCCGGTCGCCGTCTTCTCGATGTTTTCCGACCTGGGTGCGATCATCGGCCCGCTGGTCGCCGGCTTCCTGGCCGACACCGTCTCGATGACCGCCGGCTTCGCGGTCGGCGCCGCACTGCTCGCGCTCGGCGCGCTGGTGTCGGTGCGGATGCCGGGCGGCGTACCCTCCTCACCCCCAACCCTCGCCACGACGGACCCGAGTGACCCGGCGACCGGGCTCGCGAACCCGGAGGATCTGCGATGAACCCGCGCCCGCTCGCCGAGGTGATCGCCGCCGACTGGGCCGAGGCATTGGCCCCGGTGGCCGCGGACATTGCCCGGATGGGCGAGTTCCTGCGGGCGGAGAATGCCGCCGGGCGGGGCTATCTGCCGGCCGGTGCCGACGTGTTGCGGGCCTTCACGTTGCCTCTGGCTGACGTACGCGTGCTGGTCGTCGGGCAGGACCCCTATCCCACGCGCGGGCACCCGGTCGGGCTGTCCTTCTCGGTGGCCTCGGACGTCCGGCCCCTGCCGAAGTCGCTGATCAACATCTATCAGGAGTTGCACGACGACCTGGGCATCCCACCGGCACCAAGCGGGGACCTGACCCCCTGGTTCAACCAAGGCGTCCTGCTGCTGAACCGCGTCCTCACCGTGACCCCGGGCAAGTCCGCGTCGCACCGCGGCAAGGGCTGGGAAGCGGTCACCCAACGCGCGATCGAGGCCCTCGCCGAACGCGGCGGACCGCTGGTCGCCATCCTGTGGGGCCGCGACGCCCAATCGGTGACGCCGTGGTTGGGTGACATCCCGCGCGTGGCATCGGCTCATCCATCACCGCTGTCCGCCCGCAACGGGTTCTTCGGGTCCCGTCCCTTCTCCCGGGTGAACGCCTCCCTCGCGCAGCAGGGCGCGGCGCCCATAGATTGGGACCTGAACCGAAAGGACTGACCCATGGCAGACGTTTTCATCGTGTCCAACCGCATCGAGGTCGAGGCGGACCGCGCCGAGCTGTTCGAGAAGGTGTTCATCGACAGCATGCGCACCACCCTGGAGGGTGTGCCCGGGCTGCATCGGGTGACGCTGCAGAAGCCTGCTCGCCCCGGGCTGCCATACATCTCGACCATGGAATTCGACTCCCCCGCCGACTTCCAGGCCTGGCTGTCGTCGGATTCGTTCAAGGCTTCTCACAGCGACGACCAGGCCGAGGGCATGCAGGCCCCGAACGCCGTCGAGCTGCACACACTGATCGAGAACATCGCCTTCTGACCTGCGCATGGTCGCGACATCCGATGGCCCGGAGCGGACCATCCACGGCTGAGCCAGCTCGGGCCGGGTTGTGACCGGCGGCATAGGCTGGGGGCATGCTTTTCGGACGCAAGCCCGTGATGGTCGCCCCCGAGCAGGCCCTGCCGGGTCGGTCGACACCGGTCTACCCGGTCGGCCTGCCCCATGAGGTTTTCGGGATCCCGATCGACTCCACCCCCGACGGCACCGAGGTCGCCTATTTCGCCCTCGGTTGCTTCTGGGGTGAGGAAAAAATGTTCTGGAACACCGAGGGCGTGCGCAACACCGCCGTCGGCTACCAGGGTGGCTTCACGCCCAACCCGACCTATGAGGAAGTGTGTTCCGGTCTGACCGGCCACACCGAGACCGTGCGGGTGTGCTTCGATCCGTCGGTGGTGGCGTACGCGGATCTGGTCCGCCAGTTCTTCGAAGCCCACGACCCCACCCAGGGCTTCCGGCAGGGCAATGACGTCGGCACGCAATATCGCTCCGCGCTGTTCGTTCGTGGGGAGCAGGCGGCAACCGCCCAGGACCTGGCCGCAGCCGCCCAGGAGGCCTATTCGGCGGCGGGCTATGGCGAACTCACGACCGAGATCGCTGAAGGGGGCGAGTTCTTCTTCGCCGAGGACTATCACCAGCAATACCTGCTGAAGAACCCACAGGGCTATTGCCCGATCCACGCCACCGGGGTGCGGTGCGGGTGAACACGGGTCAGCCGACTTGGGATGCCCCGGCCGGCCGGATCGTTGGCCGCGCCTTTGGTGACGTGGTGCGCGCGATGGGCATCCGCTATGCCCGCGCGGACCGTTTCGAACCACCCGTGCCCGAGCCACCCCTTGACCCCGCCGTCGGGGTGATCGACGCGACCCGAACGGGACCCGCGTGCCCGCAGGGGCCATCTCCCCTGCTCGAGGGACTGCTGAACGAACCGCTCGCCGGGCTGGAGCAGGACGAGGACTGTCTGCGGCTGTCCGTCACTGCCCCGGCCGACGCCACGGGCGAGGATCGGTTGCCGGTGATCGTGTGGATCCATGGTGGTGCGTACATCTGGGGCGCCGGAGACGCCCCTGTGTTCGACCCGACCGCCGTGGTGAGCGAACAGCGGGTGATCGTCGTCAACGTCACCTATCGGCTGGGCATTTTCGGCTATCTCGCTACGAAGCACAGCCCGGCCAACCTCGGCCTGCTCGACCAGCTCGAGGCCCTGCGCTGGGTACGCCGCAACATCGCTGCCTTCGGAGGTGACCCGGACAACGTCACTGCTTCCGGCCAGTCGGCCGGGGGTGACGCGGTCGCACACCTGATGATCGCCGAAGGCGCCGAGGGGCTCTTCCGGCGTGCGGTCGTGGCGAGCGCACCACTGGGCGTCCTGCCGAACCGGACCCGGATGACCACGGTGATGGCGAAGGTCGCCCAGCGGATCCCCCGTGATCTGCCGGCCGCCGACATGGTCAAGGCCCAGCACCGCGTGCATGCGAGCGTGCGTCGGTTCGGAATGAAATCGGCGATGGCGTTCGGGGTGCAGTACGGCCACGCACCCTTGCCCCCGGAACGGGAGCGGGCCCAGGCCTGGCGGGAGGCAGCAAAGCGGATCGATCTGCTGATCGGCTGGACCTCCCGCGAGGGTGCCCTGTTCACGGTAGAGGCTCTGGCCCGGCTGACCCGGACTCCCGTGGTGGGCCGGGTCGCCCAGCGGACGGCCGTCGAGTGGGTCACCCGCGCGATCTATGCGTCTCCCGGTCGGGCCTTCTGGGTACGCCATCAATCCGCAGGCGGGCGCGGCTATCGCTATGTGCTGGACTTCGGTGCCCCCGGCCAGCCCTATCGGGGCGCCCACATGATCGACGGGGCGCTGATGTTCTGGCAGCCCGACGTCTGGGCGGACTCACCCCTGCTGGCCGGGCTCAGCCAACAGCAGGTCGATCAAGCCGGCCGACTCATGCGGACCGTCTGGGGCGATTTCGCCCGAACCGGGACCGTGGATCTCGGTCTCGGCTCGGACGTCCTCTCCCTGGCGCCGTTGGGCTGACCGTCACGACAACTGACGA
>JAUNUL010000102.1 GCA_030538175.1 Propionibacteriaceae bacterium
GCTTGAACTCAGCGGTCTGCTGATCGGCGACCAGGAGCTGGTCGTTGTTCTTGCCGGGCTGGGTGCCGTCGGTCTCGACGAAGACGCGGCCCTTGCCGTCGGCCCAAATGCCGTCGGGGGAGCCGAACATCTGACCGTTCTCATCCTTGACTTCCTTGGCGATGGCGAAGAAGTCCCAGTGGAACGTCGTGCCGGTGTGTCCATCAGCGTCGACCCACTTGATGATGTGACCGTCGCTGTTGGCGACCGGCTTGCCTTCGGCGTCGGTGTACGCCGGGTTGGCCGGACGGTGGCCCGGCTCACCCTTGGCCGGGTTCGCGTTGGTGGCGTTGTTGTTGGTCAGGGTGCAGAACATCTCTTCGTTCTGGCCAACGGTGATCCACTCGGGGCGGTCCATCTTGGTCGCACCGGCGATGTCGGCGGCGGCGCGGGTGTTCACCATGATCCAGGCCAGCGACTTGTGCGCGAGCTTCGGGTTGCGGGGGCTCAGCTCGTTCCAGACGCCGGTGCCGTCCTCCTTGAACTGGGCGACATAGAGCACGCCCTCGTCCAGCGGGGACTTGCCGCGGGCCTGCAGCGACTTCCAGTTGCCGGCGGAGACGAACTTATAGATGTACTCGTTGCGCTCGTCATCACCGGAATAGACGACGACGCGCTTGCCGCGACCCTCGACGACGGTCGCACCCTCGTGCTTGAAGCGACCCAGCGCGGTGCGCTTGATCGGCTTCTGGTTCGGCTTCTGGGGGTCGATCTCGACAACCCAGCCGAAGCGCTGGTCCTCGTTCGGGTTGGCGGCGAGGTCGAAGCGCTCGTCGTACTCGAACCAGGCGTACTCCTTGCCCTCATCCGGCCCGGCGATGCTCATGCGCTTCTGCTCGTCGGTGGCCTTCCAGGTCTTGTCCTTCGACCCGAAGTACTGATCGAAGTTCTCCTCGCAGGTCACATAGGTGCCCCACGGGGTGTGGCCCATCGAGCAGTTGTTGACCGTGCCCTTGGGGTTGTGGTTGTCGATCTTGGTGGTCAGGAACGACGTGCCGGCGACGGGACCGGAGAACTCGACCGGGGTGTTCACGTGGATGCGACGGTTGCGACGGTCGCGCTTCACCTTGTAGGTGTCGCCGACCCGCTCCAGCGCGACAACGGTGACGCCGTGGGCGGCCTGGACCTTGCGGACCTCTTCGAGGCTGCGCACGTCGTTGCGGCCGAACATGTGGAAGTTGGTGCCGTATTCCTGGTTCAGGCACAGCACCTCATCGTCGAACAGCCACATGCCGTCGTGGCCGAGGCCGACGGACTTCTCCTGCTGCTCCGAGGTCAGGTCATAGGGATAGGACTCGCCGCTGCCGTCGAGCTTCTCGCGCCAGGGGAGGATGACCGACATGGCGTACTCCGGCGCGATGGTCGGCAGGGGGCCATCGTTGAGCGGGATGGAGGTGAAGCCGATGCGGCCGCTGTCCGCACCCTTGCCCTTGCCGCTGTTGTTGCCCGGGCCCTTGTTGGGGTTGGTCGCGTGCGCCGGCGCGGTGCCGAAGAAGCTGAGGGCTGCGACGCCGGCGCCGCCGGCGAGGAAGGTACGCCGGGTGGCGCGGGCGTTGACAATGTCGGCGAAAGTCTGGTTTTCGCTCTCGTTGCTGATCTCGTCGTCGTGATCGTGCATGTCGCTCCTAGGGAAGAGTGAGGGGTGGGTCAAGGTGTGCTCTCGTGGGAAGCTAGGGCCGGGTCCTGAACCGGTTCCCACCGCGACATGAACCTTTGGTGATCGCTCTGTGAACCCGAGAGGGATAAAACGTGAGGGCTCTGTTGGATTCTCTGGTCGTGCGCCGGGCGCGATTGGTGCCCTTGGGTCACCCCGTGCACAGGGATACGGCGTGGGGCGGGACGGTCGGCGCGCGCCCCCAGGGGCTCGGCAACCGGGTGTCGCCCGGCCGGTCGACGGTGGAGCCGGTTGATCTGCGCATCGTCGATGGGGTCGTCACCGAGATCGCCCCCGCGCTCGTTCCAGGGCACGGCGAACGCGTTGTCGACGTGGCCGGACGCTGGGTGATGCCCGGTTTGTGGGACCACCACGTGCATCTGTTGCAGTGGGCGCAGTTGTCGGTGCGGATTGATACCTCGGGCACGAACAGTCCGGGCGAGGTGCTTGATCTGGTCCGGGCCCATCTGCGCGACAGCGAGCGCCGGTCCAGCGGGGATCCGGCAGGCCAGGGTGGCTCGGCCGAGTTGGTGGTCGGCGTCGGCCACCGCATCGCCACCTGGACCGAGCAGCCCACCACCGCAGCCCTCGATGCCGTCGTCGGTGACCGGCCGGTCGTCCTGGTCAGCGGGGACGTCCACCACGGCTGGCTGAGTTCGGCGGCCATGCGTCTGCTGGGTCTGGCGCCGCGCGCCGGGATCGTGGCGGAGACCGAGTGGTTCGAGGCGTACGCGCGGCTGGGCGCGCTGCCTGCAGTCCGCGCCCAGGGGGAACGGGCGATCGCGGGAGTGGTTGCCCGGGCCGCTGCGCTGGGCGTCGTGGGCATCACGGATTTCGAGTTCGGCGGGGCGTACGCCGACTGGCCCTCCCGAACAGCCCGCGGGATCACTGGGCTGCGCGTCCGCGCGGCGACGTACGCCGACGGGCTGGACGACGTCATCGCCCGGGGCTGGCGCACCGGGGACGCGCTCGACTCCACGGGCCTGGTGCAGATGGGTCCGCTGAAGATCATCGCGGACGGCTCGTTGGGGACCCGGACGGCGTACTGCTGCCAGCCCTATCTGGGCACCGGACTGCCCGCGGCGATCCCGCCCGAGCTGGCGACTGATCCGTCGGGCGATGGGCTGAACGCGTCGGCCGGGGCGAGCCCTCTGCGGGGGCCGTCGAATGCGCCGATGGAAGTGTCGTACGGCGTGCTGAACACCCCACCCGAAGAGCTGCGCGCGCTGCTGACCCGCGCCCACGCGGCCGGACTCGAGGTCGCCATCCACGCCATCGGCGATGCGGCGGTCGGCTGCGCGCTGGACGCGTTCGCAGCGACGGGCGCCCGCGGCTCGATCGAGCACGCCCAGCTGGTGGCCCACGACGACATCGCGCGGATGGCGCGGCTCGGGCTGACCGCCAGCGTGCAGCCGGCGCACCTGATCGACGACCGCGATACCGCGGACGTGTGCTGGGCCGACCGCACCGATCGGTGTTTCCCCCTGCGGGCGATGGCGGACGCCGGGGTCCGAATGGTCTTTGGTTCCGATGCGCCGGTATCCCCGCTCGACCCGTGGCTCGAGATCGCGACGGCCGTACGCCGCAGTGGCGACGAACGTGGCCCCTGGCACCCGGAACAGGCGCTCACGGTCGCCGAGGCGTTGGCGGCCAGCACCGATGGGCGCGGCACAGTGGGAGTTGGGTCGCCGGCGGACCTGGTCGTGTTGGATGCCGACCCGCTGGGGGCAGTCGACCCACCGCAAAGCGGTGAGGGCGCTGAGCCGTCCACGCTGGGCCGAACTCCGTCGACGTCGGTGGCCGCCACGCTCGTGGGCGGGGCCTTCACGCACAACACGCTTGACTGACGAGACCAAAAGCGGTCGACAAGTCATTTCATAGTTAGGCTTTCCCAGCAACGGCCTCCGGGCCCGACACCAAGGAGATTCACATGCGTGTTGTTCGAGTGGGTGGGCCGATCGTGCTCGCCGTCATTGGTTTGATCCTGGCGCTCGCGGTCTCGGACGCCATCCCGGGCGTCGACCTCACGATGGTCGGTTGGATCCTGTTCGGGGCCGCCATCGTGTGGCTCCTCATCGAGGTCGCCATGAACCGCCCCCGCACGCGGGTCAGCGAGGTACACGAGTCGCGCGGTCCGGGTGAGGCCATCCGGCGCGAGGAGCACCGCGACATCTGACCTAGCGGGATAGACCGCAACCCTAGAAACAACCGAAGCGCCCGGACAGCAATGTTCCGGGCGCTTCGTGCTTCTCGCGATGCCCCTAGTCGTTCGGGGTGCCTTGGTGGTTCGGGCGACCCACGTCATCTGAGTGGGATCACGAGGTGGCGTGGATCACCAACCGCCGCCACCACCGCCGCCAAAGCCGCCGCCACCGCTGAACCCGGAGCCGCCGCCGGTGGCAGCTGTCGCGGCAGAGGTGACGGCAGCGGTCATCGCGCTCGTCATGGCAGAGGTCATGCTGTCCATCATCGAACCGAAGTGCGCCCCATAGAAGAAGCCATGGGTGTGCGGTGAGCCATACCAATACATGTCCGGCTGATAGCGGCCCTCGCGCGCGAGCTGCTCGAACACCTTCGACCAGCGCTCCGCGACGCCGAACACGATCGCGTACGGCAGATAGCGGGAGAACACGTCGACGCCTTCCTCGAACTTGATCTGGTCGGCCTCCGCCGTGCGCAGATAGAGCTCGAAGCCCTTCGTCTGGGCCAGCACCGCCGACCCCTGGGCCGTCCGGGACGGCATCGACCCGGAGACCGCCATCAGCGCGAGGCCGGTGATGATGCCCGCGACACCGAGCAGGCCCCAGCCCGTGGTCACGCCGAGCAGGAAGCCGACGCCGACACCGGCACCCGCGATGAGCACGCCCAACCCGAGCGCCGTCGCCTTGGCCAGGTCGGGCCGCTGCCGGAACCAGCCGCGTTCGGACGAAACCTGGCGATAGAGAGCGGCGCGGGTGTTCGGCATGAGCGCGGCGTACTTCTTGTCGCGCATGTCCTGGGTCGTGACCCGACGGCGACCGCGGAAGAGGCGGCGCAGCAGATCCCGTTCGAACGGCAGCAGCGGATCGTTGCTGTCCTGCAGGGTGAACTGCCAGACGTTTCGGCCGGCCTCGTCGATGTGGATATGGCCACGCACCGCCAGGGCGATGATCGCGCCGGTGATGTCCCGGTTGTCCGCGGAGGCGTCGATGAGCGTGCCGAGCTCGCCCGCGGTCGCATTCTTCGGTGGGGTGAACTGCACCGTGACGGGCTGTTTGCCGACCTTGCCAACCTGACCTTCCTCGCCCTTGGCGGGCGTAAGGCCGGGGGTGAGGCCGATGTACGCCTCATCGCGCCCGCGCCGCCGCGCCTGTGCGATGACAGCGCCCAGGCCCAGCAGGGACAGGACGGCGGTCAGGCCACCGGTCAGCGGGTTGACCTCGAACATGTTGCCGATGTTGGGACGCTTCTCATAGCGCGGCTCGGCGCCGACGAACGTTCCGGCGGGGAAGCCGGCGACCACCTGCATGCCGCGGTTGGGCCCGAGGTCGCTCGCCGAGAATGTCGCCGCTTGGTTGTCGGAGGCGCTGGTGCACTCGCGATCAAAGTTCGAGCCGGTCCAGCAGGCGACTCTATTGATCGCTGCTGGCCCCTCAACGCGCACCTGCGCGTTGCGGATCGGGACCTGCCAGCCCTTGCCGACCGCGTTCCAGTTGAACTCATCGAGACCGCTGATCCTGTGGTCGGGGGCGATCAACCCGTGCACGCGATAGGTGATCCGATAGTTCTGTACGCCCGTGAAGCGCGTGCCCTGACGCCCGATGCGGACCAGCAGGTTGCCGTTCTCCTGTTGGTACGCCAAGTCGGTGTTCGCGCCTGTCCCGCTCGTCACAGACTCGACGTTCACGTCCATCATCCGCCACACGTCGGGGTCGTTGAGCACCTCCTGACGCTGGGGCAGCACGATGAACGGTCCGTGGCCGGGATCCCGTCCGAAGTCGAAGTCGAGATCCAGGGTGACCCGTGCGGTGCCATCGGGCTGCAGCTGGGCCGTGATGTCCATCCGGGGGATGTTCCACGACGATGGCTGGTCCTCGGCGTACGCCCGCGGGGCGAGTGACACCGATGCCACGATCATCAACAGAACGAGGAGCAGACGAGCGGAATGCCTCATGCCTCAACGGTATACACTCATCGCGACTTGAACACTGTTCGAGTGTCTTTGCACGTCGCCCAAAGGAGAATCCGTGGCCACTAGCGGCCCTGCCGAGCACTCGGCTCGCAGCACGTTCGCCCCCGTTGATATCGCGCTCGTGGCCGTTTTCGCTGCCCTCATCGCGGTGCTGTCCCTGCTGCCCGCGATCCCGCTCGCCGGTGGGGTGCCGATCACGCTGCAGACACTCGGCGTCGCGCTCGCAGGGCTGACCCTCGGGCCGGTGCGGGGTTTCCTGGCGGTCCTGCTCTATCTGCTGGTTGGGTTCGCCGGACTGCCGGTGTTCGCCGGGGGAGCGGCCGGTCTGGCGGTCCTCGGCAAGCCCTCGGCGGGCTATCTGCTGTCCTTCCCGATCGCTGCCCTGCTCGCGGGTCTGCTTTCCCGAGTACTGCTGCGCACCCGACTCCCGCGCTATCTCGCCCTGTTCATCGCCGGCTTCGCCGCCAGCATCCTGATCGTCCACCCCGCAGGCATCGGCGGTCTGATGGTCAACGCCAATATGGCGTTGGACAAGGCGGTGCTCACCGACCTCGCATTCTGGCCCGGCGACGTGATCAAGAACCTCCTCGCCGCCGGTCTGACGCTGGCGGTGCTCAAGGCCTTCCCTGATCTGTTCCTGGGCAAGCAGCGGCGCTTGGGGCGGGATACCGTCAGCAGGTGAGCACGATCCGGCTGGCAGGCGTGGGCGTTGATGTCGATGTCTTCAACGCCCGGGACACGCACACCAAGACCCTGCTGACCGACATTGACCTGACGCTGACCGAGCGGCGGATCGCAGTGATCGGCGCCAACGGCTCCGGCAAATCCACGCTGCTGAGGCTGCTCAACGGGCTGATCGAACCCACCCGCGGCACCGTCACGGTCGATGGGCTCGACCCGGTCCGGCACGGCAAGGAGGTCCGGCAGCGGGTCGGGTTCATCTTCACCGATCCGCTGTCCCAGCTGGTCATGTCGACGCCGGTCGAGGACATTGAGCTCAGCCTCCGGCGCCGGATCCGCGGACGGCGGGAGCGCGCCGACGCGGCGTACGCCCTGTTGCGGACCCGCGGACTGGAGCATCTGGCGCACCAATCCATCTATGACCTGTCGGGTGGTGAGCGGCAGCTTGTCGCCCTCACCGCGGTGCTCGCCGTCGACCCCGCGATCCTGGTCGCCGACGAGCCGACCACCTTGCTCGACCTGCGCAACCGCGAACAGCTGCGCCGGGTGCTTGCCGATCTCGATCAGCAGCTCATCGTCTCGTCGCACGACCTCGACTTCATCGCCGACTTCGACCGAGTGCTGGTCGTCGACGCCGGCCGGGTGGTCTTCGATGGGGTGCCGGCCGCCGCGGTGGCGCACTATCGGGGGTTGATGGTGTGAACGCGCATCATCAGCTGTTCGGGCTGTACGTCCCCGGCAACTCCTGGCTCCACCAACTCGGGGTGGGCGCCAAGTTCGCCGGGATGGTGGTGGTGTCGTTGGTGCCGCTGCTGGTCCGTGAGCTGTGGTTGTCGGCGGCGCTGCTGGTTGTCATCGCTGCGGTATTGCTCAGCACCCGGGTCGCCTGGCGCCGCTGTCTGGGCCTCGCGCCGGCCTTGTTGGTGGTCGCCGGTCTGCTCGTGGCTTATCAACTGATCTGGGGGACCTGGGCGGTCGGGGTGATGTTGGCGGCGAATCTGATCCTGTGTGTGTACGCCGCCCGCGTCCTCACGTTCACCACCCCTGCGGCGGTGCTGCTCGATGCGCTGGTCGCCGGTGCGCGGCCGGTGCGGCTGGTGGGGGGCAGCCCGGAGCGGGTGGGGCTAGCCGCCGCGCTGATGATCCGCAGCATCCCGTTCCTGTTCGGCTCGTTTGCCGATGTCCGCGCCGCCGCCCGGGCCCGGGGGTTGGAGCGGAATCTGTTGGCGCAGCTGACGCCGGTCGTGGTCGGCGCTGTCGCGTACGCCCGCGCCACCGGCGAAGCGCTCGCCGCCCGCGGGATCGGGGAGGACTGACCGGGCTCGCGGTGTGGTGGTCAGCGCCGCTGACCGAACCGGCTGGACCTGCCATTCGAGCTGGTGTCAGCGGTGGCTGCAGCGGACGACACCCGTCTTGTCCGGACGTCCCTACCTGGCATCCACGTCCCTACCCGTGCACAGGTAGGGACGTCGGTGTCAGGTAGGGACGTGACGGCAATCAGCGGAGACCCGACTCCGGTCAGTGGAGGAGTTGAGTTGGCGGTCGCACACCGAGAACGGTCTGGGGTTCCGGTCAGTCGGCGACCACGCTCCACTCCCCGCCATGCCAGGCCTCGATCTCCAACACGGTGAGTCCTTCGACCAGGGTTGCTTCGACACTGGACGCGCCGATCTCGTTGACGTGGTGGGTGGTCCGCTCGGCGCCGTGCTGGGTCACGATGAAGTTGGACTCCCCGCGATAGTCGAGCCGCACCTTCCTTGCTGGCCCATCATGGATGAGGACGGCCATGCCCTTGCCGCTCGCGCTGTCGGTGAGGACGGGGGCGGTGGACACGGGGCGTACCTCGATCTGCCAAGACGCATCGGTGGCCTCCACGATCAGCCGTTCGGGCAGATCGGCCCCCTTGCGGACCGCGATGGGCACGATGCCCTCCATGGCGTCACCGGTGTAAAACAGCGGCGTCGGTGACTGATTCAGACTCGCGGCCCGGACGGTGAGAAAGCTGGCGCCGTCGGTCTTGATCCACACCAGGCCGCGTCGGGCGCCCTCCGGCAGTTCGATGACCGCGGGTCCGGTGCCGCTGCGAGCGATGGGCTCGAAGGTTCCGTACGCCTGATCCACGCGTTCCTTGAGTTCCCCCGTGGCCGGCGGCCCGGCGGGCTGCTGGGCGATCGGGTCCTGGGGCTTGGTGGTGGTTGGTTTGGGCAGGGGGACCGGTCCGGGTGAAGGGTTGGACTGCCTGGCGGACAGCACAATGAGGAGCCCGGCGAAGACGGTGACCAGGACGACCGCGGTGGTGATGAGGGCGATGATCGGGCCCCGGGCCTGGCGCGGGGCCGTCACGGGTGACCCGGCCGGTGCCCCTCCCGGACCGGTTGGAGCGAGCCCCGGTGGTTGGTGGCCGCCCGGGGGTTGGTGTGTCGCTCGATAGTCGCCGGGTGGTTGGGGTGGCGCTCCGTAGGTGCCGGG
>JAUNUL010000103.1 GCA_030538175.1 Propionibacteriaceae bacterium
CCAGTGGTGGAGATGGGCCCCCGCCCTCTGGTGCAGCCGGTCTGTGAACCTGTCACCCTTGACCGGTCACACCAACGAACAGCACAAGGTGAGCAACCATGGAGCCAACCGACGTCGTCCTCAGCGATCTTCCGGTCGCCGAACTGATCGCCGCAATCCGCGCCCTGCCCGATTGCTGGGTGGAGAACCTCGACTATGACTTCGTCGACCAGCACGCGGAACAGGTCGATGCGTTCTTCCGCCGGGTGATCCCGCAGTTGCCTCCGGGCGAGGCATTCGAGATGGCGGAGCAATGCCAGGGGCACTACGTGTTGGGGTTGTCGCACCTCGACGCCCGCAACGTGGCCGCCGACCTGTTGATCGGGAGTACGCGACGGCTCCTCGACTCGGTTGCCGACGCGCTCGCCGACACCGAGTTCCTGGCGGACGGCCCCGACGCGGGTGTGTCGGCTGCGACCGTGCAGCGTCTGTTCGCTGCCGCCGACACGCTTCGCCGCATCGATCTGACGATTGAGCCGCCGGACCCGGTCGCCTGACGGCCATCCCACCCGTCGGTCCCTAGGATGGCTGGGTGACGCGCATCAACGAGTTCGGTCAGCCGATCGGCGACCCGGTCGACTGGTCGCCACGGGCGTGGCCGCAACCGGTGCGTCTGGTGGGCGATTGGGTACGCCTCGACCCGCTCGCACCTCGGCACGCGCCCTCGGCATGCTGACGATCATGCGCGCCGACCCCGTCAACGGCACGACGGAGATCGGCGCGATCGTGTACGCCCCAGAGCTCCAACGCAGCCCCGCCACCACCGAAGCGGCCCACCTGATCGCCCGCCACGTCTTCGACGACCTCGGCTATCGACGCCTGGAATGGAAATGCGACAGCCTCAACGAACCCTCCCGTCGCGCCGCCGCCCGGCTGGGCTTCATCGAGGAGGGCACGTTCCGCAACGCCATCGTCGTCAAGAACCGCTCCCGTGACACCACCTGGTTCGCACTGACCGACGACGACTGGCCGCGTGTTCACCAGGCCCAGCGCCGCTGGCTCGACCCGGCCAACTTCGACGACGATGGGACCCAGCGCCGCACCCTGGCGGAGTCATTTGCGAGTCTGGACACATGAGCGAACGACTGAAGATCTCCGATGTCCTCGCCGCCGACCTGCCTGACTGGCGGATGCTGCTGGACGCCCTGTACGCCACCTTCCAGACCGGCAGCTTCACCGCCGGGCTCGCCCTCGTGCAACGGATCACCGATCTGGCCGAGGCCGCCAACCACCATCCGGACGTGCTCCTCACCTATCCGAGGGTCGAGGTGAAGCTCTTTTCCCACGACACCGGCGGAGTCACCGACCGTGATCTCGCCCTTGCCCGCCAGATCTCCGAAGCGGCTGCCGCCGCCGGACATGCAGCCCGCACCTCGCAGACCATCATCGAGTTCGGCCTCGACACCACGCGCACGCGGGAACAGGCCGAGTTCTGGGCCGTTGCCTGCGACAGCTCGGTGATCGATGACGACGAGGTCGCCTGCAGCCCACGTGCACCCTCGCTGTGGTTCCAGCCGAGCGATGAGCCGCTCGCCCAGCGCTGGCACCCCGACATTTGGGTGCCCCACGATCAGGCCGAGGAGCGCGTGGCTGCCGTGCTCGCGGCTGGTGGCGTTCTTGTTGACGAAACCTACGCCCCCGCTTGGTGGGTGCTTGCGGATCCGGACGGGAACCGCTTCTGCATCTGCACCAGCCTGGAGCGCGCCAAACCGAACTCCGATGCCCCCGGGGACACGGCCGATACCAACTCCGATTAGCTTGACGGTGTGTCTGAACGAGTCGATGACGTCCCTCATACGGTCCGGGTCAGGGTGCCGGCGAAGCTCAACCTCGCCCTGTGTGTCGGCCCGCTGGCGGACGATGGCTATCACCCGCTGACCACGATCTTCCAGGCGGTCTCGCTGCATGACGAGCTGATCGCCCAGCCCGCGGCGCCGGGAGAGATCTCGGTTGCGATGTCGGGGGAGGGGACCGATTCCGTCGCCGTCGACGACTCCAACCTTGCGGTCAGGGCGGCCCGACTGCTCGCCGACAGCTATGGCGACGAGCGCTTCGGCGTCCGACTCACCGTCAAGAAGTCCATCCCGGTCGCCGGCGGCATGGCAGGCGGCTCGGCCGATGCGGCAGCGGCGTTGCTGGCGTGCTCGGTGCTGTGGGATCTGGACATCGATCCAGAGGAACTGCGTGAGTACGGTGCCCAGCTCGGCTCCGACGTTCCCTTCGCGCTCATGGGCGGCACTGCGATCGGCACCGGGCGCGGTGACAAGCTCGTGCCGGTGCTCAGCCGCGGCAGTCACCACTGGGTGCTCGCCTTCGCCGACACCGGGCTGTCCACCCCGGCGGTCTATCGGCATTTCGACCAGCTCCAGCCCGACGGCTGTGACCTGGAGATGCCCACCGAGCTGATCAATGCCCTCGCCACCGGCGACTCCGAGGAGCTCGCCCGCCACCTGCGCAACGACTTGGCAGCCGCCGCGATCGATCTGCAGCCATCCCTGCAGGCCACCATCGATGCCGGCCTGGAATGTGGTGCCCTGGCCGCGATCGTGTCCGGGTCCGGACCCACCGTCGCCTTCCTGTGCCGCAACGAGGAGGCCGCCGTCGCGTTGAGTGTTGCGCTCAGCGCCGAGGACGTGGCCCGTGCCGTACGCCGCGTGGTCGGCCCGGTGGCCGGAGCACGTCTGCTGTCCGGCGGCTGCCCGGGCGTACGCGCGGCTCGGCGAACGCGCAGACCGGGCGTACGCCTCGCGGGGCGAAGCCAAGATTCTCGACGTCAAGATGCCGGTCTAGGATGACGTCATGTCCGATGATGTCGACCGATTGCTTGCCGATTGGCGACGTGAGCGGCCCGACGTCGATCTGTCGCCCATGGAGGTGTTGAGCCGGGTCTCGCGCCTCAACCACCTGCTGGATCGCGCCCGCGCCGAGGTCTTCGCCGATCACGAGATCGTCGGCTGGGAGTTCGATGTGCTCGCGGCCCTGCGACGGGCGGGTGCGCCCTATGAGCTGTCGCCCGGCCGCCTGATCAAGGAGACCCTGGTCACCTCGGGCACCATGACCAACCGCGTCGATCGGCTCGTGCGCCGCGGCTTTGTCAGCCGCTCGCCGGACCCTGCCGATCGGCGTGGGGTGTTGGTGCGCCTCACCACCGCCGGCCGCACCGTCGTCGACGGGGCCCTGGAATCTCTCCTGCGCCAGGAAACGCAGCTGCTCGCCGGCATCAATGCTGAACAGCGGCACCAGTTGTCCGATTTGTTACGAGCCCTGATGATGCGTACTGCGTGAAGCCTTCGGTGGGGCGATCGGGTTGGGTACCGTCAACGCATGCGACGAACCCATCTCGCCCCCGCCGCACTCCTGATGTCCCTCGGGCTCGCGGCCTGCAGCACCACGACCCAGCCTGATCCGGGCGTGCAACAGGCACCCACCGCCACGGCGTCGGCCAGCCCGAGCGCGACGGCCTCGCCCGAGACTGCTGCACCGGAGGTCACCGGGTTCGACGTCCGTGAGGTCGCGACCCTGTCGAACCCGTGGGCGATGGCGTTCCTGCCCGGTACCGACCAGTTGCTCATCACGCAGAAGTCGGGCGAGCTGCTGCTGCGCGACCGGACGTCCGGGGCGACCATCACGGTTGAGGGCGCCCCGTCGGTCGTCGACGCCGGCCAGGGTGGCTTCGGCGATGTCGTCCCGGGCCCGACATTCCAGACCGACCACATGATCTATCTCAGTTGGGTGGAAGCCGGCAGCGGCGGCACCTCCGGTGCGGTCATCGGGACCGCACGATTGGACTCCGCCGGCACCACGGCCCGCCTCACCGACCTCACCGTCATCTGGCGCCAGGACAAGACGACCGGCAGCGGCCACTTCTCCCATCGGATGGTGTTCAGCCCCGACGGTCAGCACCTGTTCGTCACCTCCGGTGACAGGCAGAAGATGGAGCCGGCGCAGGATCTCTCGACCAACCTCGGCAAGATCCTGCGGCTGAACTTCGACGGTTCACCGGCCGCTGGCAACCCCTTCGCCGATCGCGGCGGGGTCTCCGCCGAGATCTGGTCCTATGGCCACCGCAATCCGCTGGGGATCGCTTTCGATGCCGACGGCAGGCTCTGGGCTTCGGAGATGGGGCCGCAGGGTGGCGATGAGATCAACCTCATCGTCGAGGGCCGCAACTATGGCTGGCCGCGAGCATCGAACGGCTCGCACTATGGCGGGGGAGAGATCCCCGACCACGCGCCCGGTGACGGGTTCGAGGCCCCCAAGGTTTCGTGGAACCCGTCGATCTCCCCGGGTTCGCTGATGATCTATTCCGGGGACCGGTTCGCGGCCTGGCGAGGGGATGCCTTCGTTGGCGCACTGTCAGGTCAGGCCTTGATCCGCGTCGATCTGGATGGTGAGAACGCGACGAAGGCCGACGAGTGGGACATGGGCCAGCGCATCCGGGCCGTAGTCCAGGCACCCGATGGCGGCATCTGGCTGCTCGAGGACGGGGGGAATGGGCGTCTGCTCGAGTTGATGCCCCGGAGCTAGCCATCCGCTTGGTGCCCAGCGGCTGGCCATCCGCGCGGAATTGCGTACGCTGACCCCGACCGACAACGGACTCCGGCAACCGGACGCCGGAGGGATGAGCGAGGAGAACCATGCCCCAGGATCCGCACCACGACCACGAGGACATGGACGAGGTCATCGCCGCCAAGCTCGACGAGCATGTGCGCGCGGGCACTGAACACCTTGAGAATGGTGACGATGAGGCCGCGCTCAAGAGCTTCGAGGCCGCGCTGGACCTCCTGGACGAGCCGAAGGACATGTGGGTCGCGGCGACTTGGCTCTATGCCTCCATCGCGAACATCCACTTCGAAGCCGGTCGCTGGCAGGAAGCCCGGGACAACTTCACCGCCGCGTCCAACGCACCGGCCGGGTTGAGCAATGCCTATATCCAACTCCGTCGCGGCCAGGCCGAGTTCGAGCTCGGCAACATGGAGGCCGCGGCACACCACCTGCTGTTCGCCCACATGCGCGGACCGAAGGGGTTGCTCGAGGATCAGGATCCGAAATATCACGACCTCGTGACCCGGGCGCAGGCCGAGTACGAGCAGCGCGCAGCGGCCGAGAACGCCTGACCGGACCAGGCTCGTCGGTCGGTCTCAATCGCGCCGCGGCATCCCCTGAGCAAGCACGACCAGCGCCAGGCACAGGAGGCCCGGCGCGACCATCGCCGGCTGGATGCCGACGGTCCCGATCAATCCACCGATGACTGCGGGGCCCGCCAGGAACGTGGCATAGCCGAATGTCACCACCATCGCGAGACCTCGCGGTCCACCCTGGTGCCCGGCGACCGCATAGACCTGCGGTGCCACCGCGCCGATGCCGAGCCCCACGAGACCCCAGCCGGCGAGCAACACCGGCAGGGCAGTGCCGACGATGAGCAGGCCGAACCCGACGACCGCGCACGCACCGCCCGAGCGGACCACGGCCCGCCGGCCGAACCGATCGACCAGCCAATCCCCGAGCAGTCGGATCGTGACCATGGCCGACGCCGTGACCGTCAGGCCGAGCGCGCCGACGCTGGCCGTGACCCCGGCGATGTCGGTGATCAGGATGGCCGACCAGTCGTACGCCGTCCCCTCCGCCAGCCCGAACGCCACCGCCATCGCGCCGAGCACCCACACGATCCGTGGCACCCGGCCGCCGGTGACCAGGTGTTCGGTCGTTTCCGGTGGCACCGGCGGGCACCAGAGGGCCACCGTGACCCCGGCCGCCAGGGTCGCCACTGCCGTGGTGGCGAGCGCGAGGGCGAGCAGCGCCCCCGGGCCGACGGTCAGCACCTGACCCAGGCCGAGCACGACCCCGGCCCCGCTGGCGTTGCCCAGCGACCACAGAGCATGCAGCCTGCTCATGACGGCCTTGCGGCGGGCCTGCTCCACGCGCACCGCGAACGCATTCATCGACACATCCAGCAGGCCGTTGCCGAACCCGAGCAGCGCCCCGCCGACCAGGGTGAGCGGATAGGTCGGGGAGATCCCAAACACGATCGCGCCGATCCCCAGCGGCGCGAAACCGCTCAGCGTGACCAACCGCGGTCCGACCCTCTCTGCAGCCCGGCCCCCGACCTGCATGCCGAGGATCCCGAAGAGGCTCACGACCAACAGGACCGCGGGGATCTGCAGCGGGTGGTTCAGACCGAGATGCTCCCGCAGGGTGGGCAGGGACCCGGCGTACGCACCGAGGACGAACCCGTTGGTCGCGAACGTCGCTGCGACGCAGATGAGCGCGGCGCGCGTACCCAAGCCTGCGCCGACCCGGCCCGACCCAACGCGGCTCACGGGAGGCGCAACTGGGGTTTCGATTCGAGGTTCTTCATGCCGTTCCAAGCGAGATTGACCAGGTGGGCTGCGACATCGCGCTTGCTGTGGCGACGGTTGTCGAGCCACCACTGACCCGTGACACCGACCATGCCGACCAGCATCTGGGCATAGAGCGGAGCGGCGCGGTGATCGAGCTTCCGGGCCTTGAACTCCGACACCAGGATGTCCTCGACCTGCGAGGCGACGTCGGACAGGATGCTGGCGAACGAACCGGAGTTCGTGCCCACCCCGGAATCCCGGATCAGAATCCGGAAGCCATCGGTGTGGCCCTCCACATAATCCAGCAGGGCCAGCGTCGCGCTCTCGATCAGGTCCCGCCGGCTCTCGCCATGGGTCATCGAGTTGCGGATCGCATCCAGCAGCGTGCGCACCTCACGGTCGACCACGACCGCATAGATGCCCTCCTTGCCGCCGAAATGCTCATAGACCACGGGCTTCGACACCTGGGCCTTCGCAGCGATCTCCTCGATCGACGTGCCCTCGAACCCCCGATCCGCGAACAGGGCACGGGAGATCACGATCAGCTGTTCGCGACGCTCCTGGCCCGTCATCCGCACCCGGCGCCGCGTCTCCCGCCCCTCACTCATGCCTTGACCCTAACCCGCCGGTCGGAAGCTGCCGGGTTTATGGAATGGGCGCTGTGCCGGACTTCCGGGTAGGGTGTATCGAGTCCTGCGCGAGCAGGCTTTCCCCGGTTGGTCTGTCGGCAGGGCCCGCCTGACTTTGAATCAGGATTTAGCGACGTAGGTTCGACTCCTACCCGGGGAGCCACTTTTTTCGGTCCGGTGCATACGCTGGTGCAGGTGACCACTCCCAGACCCCATCGACCGGTTGTGCGCGATCCGGGCGTCCTTGACGCGCTGAGCGAGGGCCATGACCCGGTCGCCGCGCTCCATGCCGCCCACGAAACCGCTGCCGTGCTGTTGCACACCGGACGGGCTGCCGAAGACCCCGAGGTGACGGCGCGACTGGTGAGCCTTGTCGATGAGATCGGGCTGTCCACGCTGGCCGAGCTGTGGGCCGAACGGCCCGCACAGTCCCTGCCGGGTGCGTTGTGGCGGCTGTACGCCGTCCGGGAATGGGTGGTCGCCCGTCCCGAGGAGGCGGCCCGGGACTATGCGGCGGGCATCAGGTTCACCGAGCCCAACCATGTGGTCGCTGGCGTGGATCCGACCGGGCCGGAAGAAATCCGTCGCGTCGCCGACGCCATTCTACACGGGGTCTTCGACGGGGACTTTGCGATCGCCCTTGAGCGGGCTGCGGCCTTCTGTCATGTCGTGGCGGCCGGGCGGGCGGACATCGCCCGCGAGTACGCCGGCGTCCGCAGTGCCCTCCGCCTGCAGGATGCTGCGCGGGATCTGGTGGTCTGCGCCCGCATGTGGCGGGCCGGCACCCTGCAGTGAACTTCGCGCATCACCGTGGGCGCATGAGTTTGGGCCACAAGCTTGGCCCAGGGTGCGCGGGCACCTATGCTCGGACGTGCGTCGGGTCGCGGTAGCCCCGGGCTCCACTTATAGCCGCTGCGAGCGGCCTTGCGCCGAGAGGCGCTCCCGGCCCGACGCATCACTCTTTTTCACGCCCTGTCGATGGTTCCTTGGCGTTCGAGGCTGTCTCTTTATGCGTTCGTGACGTTCTCTGCCGCGGTGTGAGGATTGCAGGCCTGCCTGTCAATTTGGGATGATTCTCCCCAATTGCCCATTAGCAGTTGCTGCAAGCGTCGACAAGGTGTCCGCTCAATTCGGGGGAAGTGGAGCAGGGATGCGATTTTCCAAACGCAGGGGATTCGGCCGATTCGGGGCCTTACTGGTTCTGGGGCTGGCTCTCATGCTTTCCCTGGTGGGCTGCGGCGTCAAGGAGGACTTCTCGACCGTGCCGGACCGTTGGGTCGAACAGCCCGCGGTGTCCGAGGAAGCACGGTCGGCGTACAACGCCCATGAGATCCAATCGGCCTATTCGGCCGTTACCGCCTTCGCGCTGAAGCATGGCTATCCCGCTCCGCTGATGGACCCGCAGCGGACCTTCTATGCCGCTGACGAGCTCAACGCCAGCGTCGTGCGTCAGATGACTCCGGCTCTTCAGGAGCGTTGGCGGGCCCGTGTTGCCTCGGCGCTGGCTGGGAATGCCGCTGACCAGGATGGCGTCCGCGTTCTGCAGTTCTATAAGTGGGACAAGCCGACCTGGCGCCTGGCGGGCGACAGCAGCCCCGTCACCGGTCAGTGGATCCGCAACGCCGAGATCGGCGTCAGCCCGGCCGTCGATGACAACCCGCAGCGGATGAAGATCACGGTGATCCACGAAGCCGAGTTGCGCTATGAGGAAAACGACCAGCCGTTCGCGCTGACCGTGGTGAAGCGCGTGTCCTATTGGCTGGTGCCGAACGAGGGCAGCCCCGCTTGGCTCATCGACGAATATGAGGGCATCTTCCAGATCGGTGAGGACCTCCCGGTGGAGGAGGCCAACCAGGAGTCCCTGCCCGAGCCCAGCACCACACCCGGTCAGGTGCCCGAACCGCCCAAGGCCGACGATGGCGTGGATCTGCGCGCCCTGCCGATCGCCCCCAACCGGGCCAACGCCCCGCCCGTCAACCCGGTGAACCGGACGCAGGGCAGCA
>JAUNUL010000104.1 GCA_030538175.1 Propionibacteriaceae bacterium
CCTTCCCCCGGGGAACCGAAACGCAATTGCCGAAGCGCGCTGAAGCTCAACACCGTGGAACGAATAATGCGCCGGCAGGAAACCAAACCGAGTGATTCAAGCGACGGAGGGATGGCGCCGAGCCCCAATCGGGAGGCCGAGGCGACTCCCTTCTCAGCCTTTTTGATGTCCTTGTCGATCTGGTCCAGGAGTTTGCCGCTGAGATCGCCTGATTGCGCTTCCGCCAAGGACTTGAGCACCTGACCGGGCAGTTGGACACTAGCGGCGACAGGATCCACCCGCGCCCCGCCCATCAACGGCGTTTCCGGATCATCATCTGATTGCACAGCCAGGACGCCAATGATCTCCCCAGTCATCGCAGACCGGAAGCGGGATTGATTCGACTTCCGCGTGGAATCCCAAGAACCGAGAAGCGGGCTGACCGGGCTGAGTTCCATCAACGCTCGGATGTTGGCTGCCTTGGCGTCGCGCGCATTGCGATAGCGCGGATCCTGAGTGACCGCAACACCATCAACCATCCCTGCCCGGATATGACCATCAAAAGCGCGGTGCGGGAGCTGGTAGTCAGTATAAGACGGCCCGTCTGCATAAGAGACCTGAATCCGGGGCATCGACGCGAGTGGTTCTTCCCCGTCAAGGATCGCATCGGCCAGTGCGCTCTCGATTCGGTTCAGGGATGAACTCTTTGAGTCGATGGTCACGACGTGTTGCGGCTCTCCGTCGATAAACCGCCGTCCGTACGCATACACCGCTTGATTGCCACGGACATACTTCGCTGGCGCCACCGCTCCATGTGGCCCAGCGGCGGGAGCGAGCTCGGTCACGACAGTGAGGACACTCGCGCCTCCCGGCGAACAGGCAGCAATGAGATCGTCAAACGAGAATTGGTCGGACACGAGACCTCCTGTTGAGCGGAGGCCCCGCAGAGCCCCGCAAGGGGTTGCTGGGTGACTAGTGGATCAGTCGTGACGAAACCGCGCTGAACAACTTGTCGCGATCAATGCGGTAGGACTGGGCGGCGGAGTCGATCGCCGCGAAGAGATTCCTGTGCGGATTGCGCAACAGAATATCGAGGACCAGCTGCACAGCGCGTCGTCGCGCCTCAGTCTCGGCCATCCTTGCCATGTCGACCCCTCCCCCCGACGGATCCTTCAGGAGAGCCTAGGAGGAGGACGGAGATTGGTCAATGGCGCTTAAAACCACAACCTAGTAACGAAGGGCGAGCCAAGCTCGCGTCACCATGTGGCGAAGACCACCACCTACCCCAAACGAAGGACTCAGTTCAATCTAGGCCAAGCACCGACTAACGCTCAACGCTATAATTCTGTACATGACAGTGATCCCCTTGGCCGATGCCCGTGCGAACCTGTCCCGGCTGATCGACGAGGCAGTGCGCACGCATCAACGCATCGAGATCACCCGCAATGGCGTGCGGGCCGCTGTCGTGCTGAGCGCAGACGACTATGACTCACTGATGGAGACGCTGGACATCCTCGCTGACGCCGACTTGGTTGCCGAGCTGCACCAGGCACAACTGGAGTCGAACGCTGGTGAGGTCTTCACTTTGGAGGAGGTCATGACAGACCTCCCCGCCGAGCGTCGACCCGCATCTGATCCAGGTTCCTCCCGGTGACGGACGCCTTTTCGGTAACGCTCTCCAAACAAGCCAGACGAGCACTTCGAGAGGACCTACCGGAGGCTGTCGCTGTTGCCTGTTTCGAGTTCATCCGAGGACCACTCGCGGAGAATCCCTATCGCGTGGGCAAACCATTGCACGCCCCGCTGGCGGGGCATCACTCCGCACGCCGCGGCGAGTTCCGCGTGATCTATCAGATCCACGACAGGACCATCACCGTTCACGTTGTTTCGATCAAACACCGACGCGACGCCTACCACCGCTGACCCCGACAAACAGCACGCCGGGCCACCACCCGTCTGGGCAGTGACCCGGCGTACTGATTGATCAGACCTCTTCGACCTGGTCGGCGAGATCGGGCGTACTGCCGGAATCCCCGACGATGACCAGGCCCTCGCCCTCGGGCGCGCGGTCGAACGTGACCGAATCGCCCTCGAGCAGTTCGCCGGCGAGGACCTTGCGGGCGAGCATGTCCTCGATCGTGTTCTGGATGAGCCTGCGCAGAGGGCGGGCACCGTACACCGGATCGAACCCGGTCTCGGCGAGCCACTGCTTGCCGGCATCGGTGACATCGATGACGATGCGCCGGTCGGCCATGCGCTGGTTGAGGCGCCGCAGGTTGATGTCAACGATGTGGGTGAGGTCGTCCAACCCCAGCGGGTCGAACATGACGATCTCGTCCAGCCGGTTGAGGAACTCGGGCTTGAACGCCTTCCGCACGACCTCCATCACCGCGTCGCTCTTGGTCTTCGCATCCAGTTTCTGGTCGGCCAGGAACTGCGAGCCCAGGTTCGACGTGAGGATGAGGATGGTGTTGCGGAAGTCGACCGTACGCCCCTGCCCGTCCGTGAGGCGCCCGTCATCGAGCACCTGCAGGAGGATGTCGAACACCTCGGGGTGCGCCTTCTCGACCTCATCGAGCAGGACGACGGAATAGGGACGACGGCGTACGGCCTCGGTCAGCTGACCGCCCTGCTCATAGCCGACATACCCCGGAGGGGCACCGACGAGACGGGACACGGAGTGCTTCTCCGAGTACTCCGACATATCGATCCGGACCATCGCAGCCTCGTCGTCGAAGAGGAACTCCGCGAGCGACTTGGCGAGCTCGGTCTTGCCGACACCGGTCGGGCCGAGGAACAGGAACGAACCCAGCGGCCGGTTCGGGTCGGAGATGCCGGCCCGCGAGCGGCGTACGGCATCGGCGACGGCCACAACCGCAGTTTTCTGCCCGATCAGGCGCTTGCCGATGTGCGATTCCATCGTGAGGAGCTTCTCGGACTCGCCTTGCATCATGCGTCCGACGGGTACGCCGGTCCACGCGCTCACCACCTCCGCGATGTCGTGGGCCGTGACCTCTTCCGACACCATCGGCTTGTAGTTCGCGTCCTCGGCATCGACCTTCGCCATCTGCGCCTCGAGCGCCGGGATCTGGCCATAGAGCAGCTCCGACGCACGCGCGAGGTCACCCTCACGCTGGGCCCGTTCGGCCTCGCCGCGCAGCTCGTCGATCTGTGACTTGAGGTCACCGACCTTGTTCAGCCCGGACTTCTCGGCCTCCCAGCGGGCCTCGAGGGCGCGCAGTTCTTCCTTGGCGTTCTCGAGCTCTTCCTCCAGGCGCGCGAGGCGTTCGCGCGACGCGACGTCCTCCTCCTTGGCAAGGGCGAGCTGCTGCATCGTCATGCGGTCGACGTTGCGACGAAGCTGGTCGATCTCCTCCGGCGAGGAGTCGATCTCCATCCGCAGCCGGCTCGCGGCCTCATCAACCAGGTCGATGGCCTTGTCGGGGAGCTTGCGCGCGGTGATGTACCGATTCGACAGCGTCGCCGCCGACACCAACGCGCCATCAGTGATGGCGACCTTGTGGTGGCCCTCATAACGCTCACGCAGACCACGCAGGATCGCGATCGTGTCCTCCACGCTGGGCTCACCGACATAGACCTGCTGGAATCGTCGCTCGAACGCCGGGTCCTTCTCGATGTTCTCGCGATATTCGTCGAGCGTCGTCGCACCGATCATCCGCAGCTCACCGCGGGCGAGCATCGGCTTGAGCATGTTGCCGGCGTCCATCGAGCCCTCGGCCTTGCCGGCCCCGATGACGGTGTGGAGCTCGTCGATGAACGTGATGACGTGCCCCTCGGCCTCCTTGATCTCGGTGAGGACGGCCTTGAGCCGCTCCTCGAACTCGCCCCGGTATTTCGCTCCCGCGATCATCGCGCCGAGGTCGAGCGAGACGAGTTTGCGCCCCTTGAGCGAGTCGGGCACGTCGCCCGCGATGATCCGCTGGGCGAGCCCCTCCACGACCGCGGTCTTGCCGACGCCCGGGTCGCCGATGAGAACGGGGTTGTTTTTCGTACGCCGAGACAGCACCTGCACGACACGCCGGATCTCGGAGTCACGCCCGATCACCGGATCCAACTTGCCGGCGCGGGCCGCCTCGGTGAGGTCAATCGAGTACTGATCCAGCGCACCGCTGGTGCCCTCCGCCTCGGCGGAAGTGACGCGCTTGTCGCCACGGGCCTCGTTGAACGCCTTGGCGAGCTTGGCGTCGGTGACGTTGAGCTGGTTCAGGATCTGCTGGGCGGCCGACTTGACCTTGGCGAGAGCGATCAGCAGGTGCTCGGTGGAGACGAACTTGTCCCCGAGCTTCTGGGCCTGGTTCTCGGCCTCGGCGTGCACGCGGGCGAGCGCGCCGGACATCGTCGGCTGCGACACGGTCGAGCCGGAGGATGACGGGAGCTTCTTGACGGCCCCCTGAGCCGCGGCTTCGACGACCTTGGGGTCGGCGCCGACAGAGCCCAACAGCGGCCCGACAGTGTTGCCGGGGATGGAAAGAAGGGCGAGCAGGAGATGCTCCGGCTCGGCTTGGGGATTGCCCTCGGTCAATGCGCTGCGAACCGCCGCCGAGACCGCATCCCGACTCATCGTGGTCAGTTTGTTGGTGTCCATGGGTCCTCGTTGTTTCTGGCCTGCGCCGGTGAACTGAATGCGCCCAAGTTGAGCGCTACATGCTCAACTATGCCGTTGTCGCCTGACGGGAGCAACCAAAGTTGAGTCACATCCACTCAACTCAGGGTGGGATCAGAGTATTCCCTGTGCTCTTGGGCAGTTTCCCGCGATCTGACTGCGTATGTGACGATTTCGGGGTGTCGCTCATCCTCATGTTGCGTCGCCTGGTCGCGCCGCTCAGTCGCTCGCAATGGTTCCGCTCTGCCGCCCCGAAGTTCCTGCCCCCGGCAGAACGGGCGCTGAAGTTCCTGACCGGGGGCCGCCTGATCGTCTCCGGCATCCTCGTGCCGTCGCTGGCCCTGCACTCCACGGGCGCGAAGACCGGCGAGCCCCGCACCACCGAACTGATGTACACCCCCGACGGCAACGGCGGCGGCATCATCGCCGGCACGAACTTCGCCCGGAACAACCACCCCGGCTGGACCGTGAACCTCCGGGCCCATCCCGACGCGGAGGTCGTTGTCCGCGGCCGGCGCTATCCGGTCCACGCCGAGCTCCTCGATGACCTTGACCGGGAGGCGGCCTGGGCCAGGATCGAGAAGCAATGGCCGGGCTACCGGGCGTACGAACGGGACTCCGGGCGCAAAGTCCGGCTGTTCCGACTCACCACGACCGCCCAGCCCAGCCCGTTCACCCACCGGCTCTGACCGAAAGGCCGCCATGCCCGAAAAGTTCATCGCCGTCCTCAATGGCCCCAACCTCAATCTGCTGGGCACGCGCCAGCCATTGATCTATGGCTCGGACACGCTCGCGGATGTTGAGCGTCTTTGCGCGGAGACTGCTGGGGCGTACGGGATCGGGATCGAGACGTTCCAGTCGAACCACGAGGGCGAACTGGTCGAGGCGGTGCAGCGTTGGCGGACCACAGCACTCGGGTTCGTGGTGAATGCGGCGGCGTACACGCACACGTCGGTGGCGATCCGCGATGCGCTGGCCACGATCGACGGGCCCCTGATGGAGGTCCACATTTCCAACGTGCACGCACGGGAGGAGTTCCGGCACCATTCGTACCTGTCCGACATCGCGAGTGGGGTCATCGTCGGGTGCGGCATCGAGGGGTACCGGTTCGCCATCGAACGCCTCGTCACCTTGACCAGCCATCGCTCACAGGACGCCTGAACTTCACCTTCTGCGAACCAACTCCCGGCCGGGTGCTGGCGCTTAGGCTTGAGCCATGGCTACCTATGTGATCACCGTCATCGGCGACGAGCGGGTCGGATTGGTTCAATCGCTCGCGGACGCGGTCTCCCGCGCCGGCGGCAACTGGGAACGCAGCGAAATGGCCGAAATGGCCGGCAAGTTTGCGGGGCTGGTCAAAGTCACCGTCCCCGACAACAGGGCGGATGAACTCGCCACCAACCTCGAGTCACTCGACGGGTTGCAGGTCCAGTTGCAACGAGCCGACGCCGAAGCGGTTGCCGCTCAAGGCTCGGTCTCCTTCCGGCTTGAACTCGTCGGCAATGACCAACCCGGCATCGTCCAGGAGATCACCTCATCCCTGCGCGGCCACGGGGTCACGATTGAACGGCTGGAAACGCACGTGAGCGATGCCCCCTGGCAGGGTGGGCAGCTGTTCGAGTGCAAGGCGACACTGCGCGGACCGGACACCGGGCTGAGTGCGGTCAAGAGCGACCTCGAACGCATCGCCGGTGAACTGCTGGTTGATCTCACCGTGGGCGAGTGAACCGGGCACACTGGGGCCATGAGCCTGCCCGATATTGGTGACCTGTTGGCCGCAGCCGAGCACATCGCCGTCCTGACCGGGGCCGGGATGTCCGCCGAATCCGGCGTACCCACTTTTCGGGATGTCCAGGACGGCCTGTGGGCAAAGTACGACCCCATGACGCTCGCGACCGAGGAAGCGTACGCCGAGGCCCCGGATCTCGTGTGGGCCTGGTATCTGCGGCGTGCGCAGATGATTCGTGACGTACGCCCGAACGCCGGCCACCTGGCGTTGGCCGAACTCGCGGAATTCAAGCGGGTGAGCGTGATCACGCAGAACGTCGATGACCTGCACGAACGCGCTGGCTCGACCGTGCTCAGCCATGTGCACGGGGGCTTGTTCGCGTATCGGTGCTTCGACTGTGCAGCACCGTGGGACGAGGAGTTGGAAGTCCCCGAGACGATTCCCGAACGGGTCGCGCCGCCGAAGTGTGCTGACTGCGGTGGCTGGATCCGCCCCGGAATCGTGTGGTTCGGCGAGATGCTGCCGCCCAAGGCGTTCCAAGATGCAGTGGACGCCTCATCGAGTTGCGACCTCATGCTCGTGGTGGGGACATCGGGGATTGTTCAGCCGGCTGGTTCGTTGCCGTTCGCGGCGCTGGAGCGTGGGAAGCCGGTCATAGAGATCAACCCCGAGGAGTCCCAACTCACCGCCTATGTGACCCATTCGTTGCGGGGTACGGCGGCCGAGGTGCTCCCGCAACTCGTGAAACTGGCTCGCGGCGAGGGCTGATTGACAGCTGGTCCTGACCTGAGGGCATAGCGCCGCGCACCTGCCAGGTGGAGCCTCGCCGCGCTTCACATCAGCACGCCTCGGGCCCTGCCCGAGTCGACGTTCTCGATTGATCAACCAAGCGGTCTCGACCAGCACCCGTCCGCCGGCGTGATGCGCAGGACCTCGCGGACACTCGGTGCTGTCTCACATGGTTTCCCACCGGAGGTCGGGCTGACCATCCGCACACAACCGCCGCCGGTGCAGCCCTGCCCGCACGATCCGCATTATTCGCGACTCGACCGCGGGCCAGTCGAACATGATCTGACTATAGGAGATCCGGATCACGCGATATCCCAGAGCGACCAGCTTCTGGTCGCGGACCATGTCCGCTTCCTGGTCCGCGGGATCGAAGTGGTGTGCGACGCTGTCGACCTCCAGCACCAAACTGACGCCGATCAAGAAGTCGACCCGTCCGACCGTGGGGATGAACACTTGCGGATGGACCTTGATCCCCTTGCTGCGGAGCCGCAGCCGCACGAGCGTTTCCGTGCCCGACTCAGCTCGATCCATCCTGGTGAGGACGTCGTCGACGCGCGCGCTCACGCCCTGGAGGATGGCGAAGACTTCGGCTTGACGCAGGATGCCGCGGTGCACCAATGACTCGGCCACCACGAGAAAGTCGTGTTCCCGCAAGCAGAAGGCTGCCTGCGTCAAGGCCTTGTCGACCGGAAGAATCGCCAGGTCCGAGGTCAGGCGGGTCTTGGGCGACGGACACCATCTGATTCGGCCTGTGGTGTGGGCGGGCGACTGCGCCCTCCCCCACGCTGATCGATAGCCATGGGTCCACATGCCCCTCAGGTCCCACGCCCCATGGTGTGCCAAAGCGGAAGCGCAACCCAGCACACCTCCTGCCTTGACGACACGAACGGTGGTGGGGTCCGCGGAACCGAAGGCGTACCAACCATGGCGCAGCCGGGCCAAGTTCCCCACGTCCACCTGCCTTTGGATCCCCTCCGTGCTCACCCCGCATCGCAACAACACGCTGGTTCGCACCACGCCTCCGGGGCGAAGGCCAGGGGGAACGCATTCAAACAGCATCTGCACGGGGAGACCATGCGTGATTGCTCAGTCGACGGACCATGGCCATTGCCTCGCTGTGGAAAACCTTCGGATGTCGTCAATCTTGTGGAAAACCCTGACCCAGGCTGGTTGGCCGGATGGGCAGCTAACCGGCGCGTTCAGGCCGAGCTCTTGCAGGCGCGACAGAAATGGAGACGCACCGACGTCGGGAACACCGATCGCTGAGTTGGGCTTCCCCGACATGCACGGCTGTTCACGCCCGACGGTCCGAGTCGTCCCGAGACCAGACAAACTGCGAGGCCCATCGAAATAGTTGCCTCGGACCCAGCATTTTGTCAGGTTTCCCGGCATCCACCCGGCGCCCACACTCCGGATCCGCAAACCCCAACCAGAGACCAAACGAAATACCGGGTCCAACGAAATAGTTGCGTCCGACCCCCTACTTTGTCAGGTTTCGGACAGCGCAGGGCAGTCAGTCGGGAAGGCATGTTGATCCGTGCCGCGCTGACCGCACTCGGAGCTAAGGGAGCGAAGAGCGGCCAGGCGAGTGGGCGCTCTTGCGACTGGCCCTCCGACACCCCACCTTCCGAGAGGCGTTTGTGCCCACGGTCACAAATGGCTAACCGAAGCGCCAGGAACTGAGCTCAATCCCGCCAGGTGTCACAAATGCCCCAGTGCGAGCCCCGCCAACCAACTGGCCGGGACGGTCAGACGAGCAGGCGGGCTGCTGGCTGGCGAGCGGCGGCTACTCAGGGGAGCGGCGGACTGCTGACTGGCGAGTCGGCCACGGCTCAGGAG
>JAUNUL010000105.1 GCA_030538175.1 Propionibacteriaceae bacterium
CCTATGAACTGCCTCTGGGTGAAGGCCAGGTCGCACGGCTGGCAGAGGATGGCGGCGTTGACATTCTCCAGACCTTCCCGAACGAAGGTCCCGAGTCGGCGGTGCTGGTGAGCCGAGTGGAGAAGCCATGGGCGGTCGATGCTGACGGGCGTTCGGTCCCCACGCGGTTCGAGGTCGAGGGTGATTCGATCACTCAGGTGGTTCAGCACAACTCGACGCATACCTATCCGGTCGTTGCTGACCCCTTCTGGGTGCCCGCGATCATCATTGGGCTCCGTGTCGCCGCCCATGTCGTGGTCAAGGTTGGCTCCCGCACAGTCCGGTATGCCGTGGCGCCGGCATCCCGCGTCGTGAATGCCCTTCGGAGCTTCCAGACACTGTCGTTCCGGACAGGCTCCCACACCTTCCGTCTCGACAAGTCCGCGATGAAGCACATCCTTGAGAGGCACCACCCGAACTACTGGAATGGCACGACCAAATCGACCCAGACGTTCTTCAATCCATCGATGTCCATCAACGATGTTCGCTCGACCGTGCACGCCGCTCTGCAACAACATCAGGCGACCCTCCGCGTCAGGGGCACGAACGCCCGAATCTCCCTGAGCGGAAAGGTGAACGGCATCAACTACCAGATGGTGGTGGACCAGGGCCGTGTGGTTCAGTTCTATCCCAAGTGAGGAGAGTTATGAACGATAATCTTCCCGCGGTGGTGAGTGAGACACTCCTGCTGCTCCCGCACACGGTGACGGATCTTGATGATTTTGTCGCCCGTCCCGAGCACTATCTCATGAGTGTCGAGGCTGAGCCTGTCCGTGCTGCCGAGGTCTGGCTGGACCGGCTCAAGCGCAATCCGTATGGCAGTGATGGGCTGATTCGTTTGGCCTATTTCGGGCGGGACATTTTCACTGCTGACCAGTGGGATGACGTCGATGGGCTGTGGCACGAACTGGTGGGGCTCTGCCATGGATTCCTGGCTGATGGTCGGGCGGAGAGCTGCTTCCCGGGGCAACCGCTCGTGATGTCGTTTGAGCGCAAAGGAAAGATCGGCATGTTCCGGGTGGGCGACGATCGTGTCCCTGTTGATCCCAGTGACTTCATCCCGGGGGTGTTGGACAGCGCGGATCGCTTTTTCGACTGGGTCGAGGAGAACGTCGGCCGGGACTGTTCGGAGATCAAGCAACAGATCCGGGCAGCGCGCATGCTGTTGTGAGTCGGATCGTTGTCGAGATAATCGTCTCGATTAGCCGGGTCGTCACCTTCTGGTGACGGCCCGGTCTGCTGTCCTGCACCGGGCAGTTCAACGCGCCCACGGCCGAGGTTAACTTGTCCTCCCTGTCACAAATGACAGTGGGACACGCCAAGCGGCCGGCTCCATCACGCCCTATGTCACGAATGCCCCGAGTCGATGGGTGCAACACGGAGGCTGATCGGCCAGCGGGCGGCTCGCCGTCGTGCTGGGTCGCCCCACAGGTCGGTCAGGTCGGTGGCGAACCGTTCGAGGATGTCCGTACGCCCTCCCAGTCGCGCGTTCGTCACCGCTGACCAGGTCGACACATAACCCAGCATTCCGGGCAGATCGAAGTCCTTCACGATCTCGAAACGCGGGGGTGCCACCTCCTCGAACGGAAAATCCAGCGTCCGATAACCGGCGTCCACATGCGCCCGCTCGACGGGCCAGAACGGACCGATCTCGTCGCGATAGAACCGCTGGAAGCGCTCGTTCAGATCGGCATCGAGTTCCTGGCGGCCATAGGTGATCAGCGCGAGAACGCAACCGAGGGCAGCGACTCGGCGTACCTCGGCATAAAAGCGCGGCAGGTCGAACCAGTGGGCCGCCTGGGCAACGGCCACGAGACCAACCGATGCGTCCGCGAGGGCCAACTCTTCGGCGGGGGCTTGGACATACTGAACACGAGGATGCGGCTTTGCATTCGCCAACTGCTCCGCACTCGGGTCCGCGCCGATCACCGACGCGAAGTGCTCCGCGAGCTGGACCGTGAACTGGCCGTTCCCGCAGCCGACGTCCACCGCCACTCGCTCCGCCGGTGCGAGCTCGGCCAAGTACGCCGCCAAGGCCGGTGGATAGGTCGGACGGAATTGGGCGTATTGCTGCCCACCAACTTCGAACCAATTGCGTCGACTCACCCCTGAATCGTACGGAGAGCAAGCCTGTTTAGGATCGAGGCGGCGTGGCGATGGCCGCCATGTCAGTTGGGGGAGCGGTGCAGGCGAGCGAAGAGGGTCGCGGCGAACTGCCGGCCGACCGGTGGGATGCCGGGGACATGGGCTGCGGGGAGCTGGTGATCAAGCTCCGCGGGCGCATGCTGGCTCTCGAGCCGGGTCAGCTCTTCGAGCTGATCGCCACCGATCCGGGTGGCCTTGAAGACATCCCTGCCTGGTGCCGCCTCACCGGTCACAATCTCGTGCTGGTCGACTTCCCCAGTTATCTCATCCGTCGAAAAGAAGGCTGACTCCCATGGGTTCGTTCTGTGTTTCCATCTCCCACGCCAAGGACAACGTCGACAAGGCGACCGTCGCGTTCGTCGTCGCCAATGCGGCCGTCGGCTCCGATCAGGACACGACCGTGTTCGTCTCGTCCGAAGGTGTGCACCTCGCCACGCAGGGGTACGCCGACGACATGCACGAAGAAGGCTTCGCCCCGCTGAAGGAGCTCATCGACTCGTTCGTCGAGGCCGGCGGCAAGATCTGGGTGTGCTCCCCCTGCTTCAAGAAGCGCGGGTACACCGAAGACCAGCTCATCGAGGGCACCACCATGGTTGGTGGCGCCAAGCTCGTCGAGCTGCTCGCCGGTGGCGCGGCCCACGTGTCGTACTGATCGCTGACCAACCGCCCAACCCAGACTGATCCGGGGGCTGATCCGACTCCATGACTGACCAAGCGCTGCGCCATCCGTACCCACCCGACGTCAGCTTCGACGGCGGTGATCTCGACTGCGGCAATGGGCTGCTCCTGCTCATCCGCAAGCACATCGACCCGCTGGCGAACGGGGGGTTGCTGGAGATCCTGTCGCTCGACTCGACGGTCGAGGTGGACCTGCCGGCTTGGTGTCGCCTCACCGGCAACGAGTTGGTGAACCAGCACAAGGGCAGCGTCGCGATTGATGGCGTCGACCATCCGCAGTGGAGCTTCCTCGTCAGTCGGGGTGCGTTCACGGCCCCTGAGGATGCTGAGCTTGCAGAAACGGTGTCGGCGGCGCCGGCGGCGGTGGTCCCGGAGCTGGCGGTCGTGCCCGGGAAGCGCAAGCAGCGCAAGAAGGTGCAGATGGCGATCACGCAGGAGGTCGTGCAGCCGGTCATCCCGACCGAGCTGCCGGCCCCCGCGCCGGCGCCGACGATCGCGCCGCTGTCGGTGGTCAACATGGGCAGCTGGCCGCGGCCGGCGTGGCTGTTGCACGCACTGCACGAACATCTCGCCGGTCGGCTCCCGGATGCCGAGTTCCAGGCGGCGGCCGATGACGCGGTCCGCCTCGCGGTCGCCGCCCAGGAACGGGCCGGTGCGGATGTTGTCACCGACGGCGAGATGCGGCGCGACAACTATTCGAGCTTCGTCGGCGGACTGCTCGACAACTGCCAGCTGATCCCGATCACGGACTTGCTGCCGTATGTCGATGATCCGCTGCAGTTCGAGAAGGAGTTGCGTGCGCTCGATGTCCCCGCGGGGGAGGTACGCCACCCCGCCGTCTTCGGGCCGCTCGGGAGGTCGAAGCCCTTGGCGGTGCACGAGACGGAGTTCGTGCGGTCCATCACCGACCGCCCGATCAAGGTCGACCTGCCCGGGCCCTATCTGCTGACCCGGACCATGTGGATGGAGTGCATCTCCGACCGGGCGTACGACACCCGTGAAGAACTGGCGCGCGATGTTGTCCGCGTACTCCGCGAAGAAATCCACCACCTGCTCGCGGCGGGCGTCGCGCTCATCCAGATCGACGAACCCGTGCTGACCGAAGTGGTTTATGGGCAGGCGGGTGAGGGTGGGCGCACGTTCATGTGTGGTGCGCTCGGCGAACGGCTCGGGGTGGACGAGGAACTCGCGCTCGCCCGGGACCTGCTCCAGGAAGTCACCGCTGGCCTGCCGGCCGACCGCCTCGCCGTGCATGTCTGCCGCGGCAACTGGACCCCGGATGAGAGCAAGGCGTTGGCGGGGGACTATCGCCCGCTGACCCCGTTGCTGGCGTCGTTGAACGTGCACACGTTGGTGCTTGAGTTGAGTACGCCGCGCGCCGGGGAACTCGCCGCGCTCGAGGGAATCCGTGACGACCAGCGCATCGGCGTCGGGGTGTTCAACCAGAAACAACCCCAGAACGAGACCTTCGAGGCTGTGCTCGACCGGGCCCGCCGGGCCATCGATGTGTGGGGGCGTGAACGGGTGCTGCTCACCACTGACTGTGGTTTCGCGACCTTCGCCGACAACCCCATCCTGGCTGCCCAGCAAGCCGAGGGGGCGCTGGCGATGATGGCGCGGGTCAGGGACGCGCTGCGCGTCTAGTTGTTAGGGGTCACCCCGCCCGGTCAGCTTTGGGTGGCTGCCGCCCGGATGTCGTCAAGCTCCTTGGTGAGCATCTTGCGAGTGAACATCGACCCGAGGGGGCCCATCATCCTGGCCATCATCCGCGTCATCGCGGCCTCGGGCAGCTCGACGTCGAAAGTCACGGTGAGCAACGTCCCGACCGGGTCGGCGGCCAGGTCCATGGTGGTGACATAGCGGACCGCGCCTGCCGCCGAAGCGACAACCGTGCGTTCGGGCTCGATCGCCTCGACGACCTCGAGCTCTTGGCTCTCGGCCCGGCCGAACACGGTGCGGGTCTCGCGCCAGCGGGTGCCGGTGGCGTACGGGCCCTCGGTCAGCCGCTCGATCTCACTGATGGCCGACACCCTCGCCTTCGCCTGATCGAGGTCGGTGATGATCTCCCACACGCGCTCGCGCGGTGCGGCGATCGTGCTGCTCACGGTGACGGACTGTCCGGCCATGGGTTCCTCCTGGCTGCAAGTGAAAGGCTGGGGGCATGGCCCGCGTACAGCTCGATTATCCCGACCACATCTTCACCTTCAGCACCGATCTCAGCGTGCGCTTCGACGACGTCAACATCGCCGCGCACCTGGGTTTCGACAAGCTGGTCAGCCTGGTGAATGAGGCGCGCTCGCAATATCTGGCGACGTTCGGGATTGCCGAGACCGCGTCGCCGGGGCTGATCGTGGCGGACGTCGCGGTGATGTACCTCGCCGAGGCTCGTCATCGGGACGTGCTGCGGATCGATGTCGGCGTCGCGGAGCGGACCAGGGTTGGTGGTGACATCGCCTATCGCGTGGTCCGTGCGGCCGATGACACGGTGGTTGCGATCGCCAAGACCGGGATTGTGTTCTTCGACTACGAGCTCGGGAAGGTCGTTTCCGCGGTCGAGGCGTTTCCGCAGCCGGCTTAGGCCTCAGGCCGTCGGGACGGGTACGCGAGCTTGGGCAGCCGACGCGCTGACACCCCGACGTGAAAGTGACTCCCCACGCCGCAGACGGGTGCGTGGAGTGGCTTTCTGGTCGGTCAGTGTGGCAGCCAACTGATCGCGTACACCGAACGCGGCATCGCGGCCTGCGCGGTTCGCGCCGATCGTGGAGGCTGAGGGGCCGTACCCTACAAAGTGGACGCGGGGATCGCGCGCAGCGGTGGTGAACACGTGCGGATCCCGCGGTGCGAGGAGCTCGATGCCGCCGAGCGGGCTGCGCAGATTGAGCGGTGCCAGGTGCTTCACCGCGGGTCGGAAACCGGTCGCCCACAGGATCACGTCGGCCGGCTGAGTCGTGCCGCCGGCCCATTGGACGCCATCGGCCACGATGCGCTCGAACATCGGGCGGCGACGGTCATAGACGCCGAGGTCGGCTGCCGCCTGTTCCTGGGGGCGGAGCATCAGGCCGGTCACGCTGACCACCGATTGCGGCGGCAACCCACGGGCTACGCGCTCCTCGACGAGCGCGACGGCGGCACGCCCGGCATCCTGGTCGAATTCGTCATCGCGCCAGGCTGGTTCGCGACGGGTCACCCAAGTGACGTCCGCGATCGGAGCGAGCTCGCCGATGAACTGGACCGCCGAGGCGCCGCCACCGACGACGATGATCCGCTTGCCCGCCAGTGCCTCGGGACCCGGATAGGCGACCGCATGGAACTGCTGCCCGCGGAAGTCCCGGGCGCCGGGGTACGACGGCACAAACGGCTGGTCCCAGGTCCCGGTCGCGTTGATGATCGATCGGGTACGCCACGTCCCCGCCGAGGTTTCGACGCTGAGGGGTCCCGTCGGGTCGTCAGTGGCGTTGGTGACGCGCAGGACGCGGACCGGGCGCTCGACCGGGAGGTTGAATTGGCGCTCATAGTCGGTGAAGTACGCCGGCACCTGCGCGTTCGCGCGCGCCTGCGGGTCGAAGTCGGGGACCGGCTGACCCGGCAGGTTCGCGACGCCGTGGACGTCGGCCATCGTGAGGCTGTCCCACCGGTGCTGCCACGCGCCGCCGGGGGCGTCGTTGGCGTCGAGGACCACGAAGTCGAGGCCGAGGCGTTGGAGGTGGTACGCCGCCGACAGCCCCGCCTGGCCGGCACCGATCACGACAGCAGAAAAGGTCATATAACGTTCAACTACTTTGGGGTGGGGTTTGTTCCCGATCGCTTGCCAGCCGCGGGGTGGCCACACCCCGAGCCAGTGTTGGACTCATGGCGGCTGACTCCCCGAGGTGAAAGGCACTCCCCACACGGCAGACGCATGCGGGCAGTGGCTGTGGGGTCGGGGAGTGCGGGGCTTTCGGGTCGGGAAGTCGCCGTCGCCGGTCGGGGAGTGACAGGCTTCGGGTCGGTAGTGCGGGGCTTGGGTTATGACTCCGCAACCGGCGGCAACAGCTCGAAGCCCAGCAGTTCGGGCAACTCATCCAGCCAATCCAGCGCCGCTCGCTCATATCTGATGCCGAGCGCCAGGGTGGCGATGCGAGCATCTCCACGGGTGGCGCCGCCCAGAGCGCCCCATGCCGCCTCGTACTCCATGAGCCGCTGCTGATGGGCTCGACGCTGCTCCTCACGCAGCTCGGCGAAGCGCTGGGCCGGGATGTCGTCGGCGAACGTCACCGTCAGCAGAAATGGAACCCGGATCGACTCGCCCCCGGGGGACTGCTGGATCCAGTCGAGGTACGCCACCCGGCCCTGGTCGGTGATCCGATAAGGGCGCCGGCCACGGCCCTCTTCGGGGAGGCCTTGGATCAGGCCCGACTTCTCCAGCTGGGCGAGCTCCCGATAGGCCTGACTTCGCTGGATGGTCCAGAAGTTGCCGACCCTGTTCTTCGCTTCGGCCACCAATTCCCAGCCGGTCATGTCACGTTCGGTCAACAACCCCAGAAGCGTGCCGGAGGTCATCGTCACGGGAATGGGATCGGGCACGGTCCTCCTCGTCGCTGCTCGTTCGCCGGCCAGTCTTCCATGCGCTCGGAATCGACGGTGTACGCCGCGTCCGGTGGCGGTCGACCCACCCCGAGGCGACGGCCAGCCCTGCGTACGCAGCGAGGTTGCTCAGCGCAAGGGCCGGCACGGTCGGTGGGGCAGGGGTGAAGGCGACCATGGCGGTGAATCCGGCCAGGACCAGTGCCAGCGCCGGGAACCCGAATCGACCGACCCTGTCGCGAGCGCGGGTGGCCGGGCCATAGATTGCCAACCCGACGATAAGCATCAGGCCCTCGAGCGCGGTCCCCGCCAGCACGGGCAGAGTTGCGCCGAGCTGATCCAATGCCGCATGGCTCGCCGTGAGGGCGGCCAGGATGACCGCGATGCGGAACCGTCCCGGTCCCGATCGGCGATAAAGGACCCACGCCAAGAGACCGGCCAAAGCCGCCCAAGCGAGCGCGGCGGGCATGCTGTGGCTCACGGGAACGTGGAGTTCCTCGACCCCCTCCAGTCCGGCCACGCCGGGATGGATCCGCACCTGTTCAACCCCCAGGAGCAGCAGGCCTGACATCACGATGTCCGGCAGCTGGGTCACCACGAACAGCGTGCCCAGCCCGACTCTGCTGATGGTTGGGCGAGCAGCTAGGGCAACTGCATAGTGTCCCGCGAACATCGTCAAGCCGCGGCCGTCGCGGCAGGCTCGCGCGACGTGGTGGTGCGGACCCGTCCCTTGGCCCACTGGGTGATGAAGTGGCCGGCCACTGGCAGCAGAGCGGCGACCGCAATGATTCCGACCACTCCGACGCCAGCGCGCAACACGGCGATCGCCGCGAAGCCGGTCGCCAGCGCCGTGAGTGTGAACCCGAGGTGATCGATGAGCCCGGTTCGATCATTGGCCCGGCTGGTGCGCAACGCCAGGAGAGCCTTCCGGACCATATAGACCGAGATCGCGAACAGCCCGATGAAGATCCCTCTGGCGATCCCGGGGAAGCCGTCCCAGCCGACAGCGATGCTGATCGGCAGGACGCCGCTCAGCACGGCAATGCAGGCCAGATGAACCCGGAGCAACCTGGTGCGCATTACTGGAGAGAGTGAGGGCCAGAGTGCCAGAACGGCCAGGGGTGCAGCGGCCGTAGCCGCGACAGCATGAATGGTGGTGAGGGTGAGGTGCCACATGGGGGGCCTTTCGATCGAGAACGCTGATACAGAAAGGCTCGGACGTGCAACAGTGACCGGTCAATATGACCGCTCACTATTTCACGTTGCCGTGGCTAGCCGTTCATGACGGTGTTGCCTGGGAGGCGGGTTCATCGCGTGCCCGCCGGGAGACTCCCCGATGTGAAAGCCACTCCCCGCCGCGCAGACGGGTGCGTGAAGTGGCTTTCGGGACGGGGAGTGCTGGGCTTTGGGGAC
>JAUNUL010000106.1:0-8399 GCA_030538175.1 Propionibacteriaceae bacterium
TGGGTGAAGAGGTCGGTACGCAGCCGGTGCATGATCCGCTGCCCGATCGTGGTGCTGAGCCACGTCTGGATGACACCGAGGACACCGGCGACGATCGCGACCGCGACCATCAGCCCGACCAGCGTGAGCAGCCGGCCGACGTCCTGATTCGGGATCGCGTGGTCGACGAGGTCCTTGGTGAGGAAGGGCGTGGCGAGGCCGAGCACCGAGCTGCTGATGATGAGCACCAGCACGAGGGCGATCGCCCAACGATGCGGTGCGAAGAGCGCGAGGATGCGCCGGCCGCTGACGGGATGGGCGGCGAGCTGGGCCTTGTCGCGGGGATCCGGGCGGGTGCCGCCCCCACCACGCTGGCCACCGCGGCCCTCACCCAGCCCATGGCCGGCGGCGAGAGATGAGAAGTCACTCAAGAGCTTCTCCTTTCAGGGTGTGATCGGAAACCGATCGAAAGTCTTTGCATAGGTTACAACATAGTGAGGAAACCTCTTTATTCCCATGCCTCGCTAGACTCACCCCATGACCGAATCGAAGGCAGCCGAGGAGCCCGGGAAGACGCGGACCCCTGAGGTCGCCCACCGGCCCGATGCGGAGCTGTCGGAAGTCGATCTCCTCATGCGGCTCGCGCGACGTTGGCGCCATCTGGGCGGTCCCGCCCACACGGCCGCCGGCGATGGGCTCCCGGCGCTGGCTCCCCACCAGCAGCGCGGTCTGTTGACCCTGGCGCGGCTGGAACGCCGGACCGGGGCCGGCGTACGGATCTCGGCGCTCGCCGAACACCTCGGGATCGTCCCTCGCTCGGCCACCGAGGTCGCGGACGCGCTCGAAGACGCGGGATTGGTCAGCCGCAACCCCGACCCGACGGACCGCCGCGCGATCCTGCTCACGCTGACCGATGACGGGCAGGCGGTGGTGAGCGAGGTTCGCGAGCGTCGCCATGCCGCCGCTCAGTCGGCCGTGGCCACCCTCTCCCCCACCGACCTCGCCGAGCTGCGCCGTCTGCTGCTGGCGCTCCTCGCGGAATCGGCGGACTAGACTCCTGGAATTGTGTCTACACCCGCGCCCAACCTGATCAACGCCGAACGGCTGACGAAGACGTACGGCACCCGGACGCTCATCGACGAACAAACCCTCGGCCTCGGCCGTGGTGATGTGATCGGCGTCGTGGGCCGCAACGGCGACGGCAAGTCGACCCTGCTCGGCCTGCTCACCGGGCGCGTCGAGCCGGATTCAGGTCGCATCACGCACACGGGCGCGGTCTCGGTGGGCACCCTGGAACAGGCGGATGAGTTCCCCCCGACCGCTACGGTCCGCGACGTCATCGTCGGCGGCGAACCCGATCACGTCTGGGCATCGGACCCCGAGAAGCGCGCGGTCGTCGAGCACCTCCTCGCCGACATTCCCCTGGACGCAGAACTCGGTCGGTTGTCGGGTGGTGAGCGGCGGCGCACCGCGCTCGTGGCGCTGATGCTGGGTGAGCATGACCTGCTCGTGCTCGACGAGCCCACCAACCACCTGGACGTGGAGGCCGTCGCCTGGCTCGCCGAGCATCTCAATGCCCTGCAGGAACGCGACATCGCGATGCTCGTGGTCTCCCACGACCGCTGGTTCCTCGATGCGATCTGCACGCGCATCTGGGAAGTGCATTCAGGCGTCGTCGATGCCTATGACGGCGGTTATGCGGCGTACGTGCTCGCCCGCGCCGAGCGTGCCCGGCAGGCGGCCGCCAACGAGGCCCGACGCCAGAATCTCGTCCGCAAGGAACTCGCCTGGCTGCGCCGCGGGGCACCCGCGCGTACGTCCAAGCCGAAATTCCGCATCGAAGCCGCCAACCGGCTGATCGAGAACGAGCCCCCGCCCCGCGACCGGCTGGCCCTCCAGCAGTTCTCCGTGACCAGGCTCGGCAAGGATGTCTTTGATCTGAAGGATGTGTCGTACGCCCTGCCGACCGGCCGGGTGCTGTTCGATCGGCTCACCTGGTCGATCGGACCGGGCGATCGGATCGGTCTCGTCGGCGTCAACGGCGCGGGCAAGACGACGCTGCTCCGCCTCCTGGCCCACGAACTCGAGCCGAACAGCGGCCTCGTGAAGCAGGGCAAGACCCTGCGCCTGGGCCACCTCTCCCAGGCGGTCGCCGAACTCGACGACAACGAGCGCGTCCTGGAGTCAGTGAACCGGCTGAAGCAGGAAACGAAGCTGGCGACCGGCAGGGACGCCACCGCGGGACAGTTGCTCGAGGAGTTCGGGTTCACCGGCGACAAGCTCGTCACCCGCATCGGTGAGCTCTCCGGCGGCGAGCGGCGACGGCTGCAAGTGCTGCGCCTGTTGATGGGCGAGCCGAATGTGCTGCTGCTCGACGAGCCGACCAACGACCTCGACATCGACACGCTCACCGTCATCGAGGACTACCTCGACCGCTGGCCCGGCACCCTCATCGTGGTCTCCCATGACCGGTATTTCCTGGAGCGGGTCTGTGATGTGACCTATGCGCTCATGGGTGATGGTCGGTGCGTGATGTTGCCGGGCGGTGTGGAGCAATATCTGGAGCATCGGCGTACGTCCCTGAAGACCGCACCTGCCGCCGCGAGCCCCGCCGCCGAGTCGAGGCCGGCTGCCCAGGGACCGTCCCCCGCGGAAGTACGCCAGGCCCGCAAGGACATGGCCCGCATCGAATCCCAACTGTCGAAGCTGACGACCCGCATCGACAAGATCCACGCGGACATGGCCGAGACGGCCACGGATTATCAACGGCTCGCGGAACTGCAGCAGACCGAATCCGAGCTCACTGCCCAGCACGAGGAACTGGAGCTGGCCTGGCTCGAGGCCGCGGAGATCGTCGAATAGCTCAGCGTCGTCGCGGCGGGTGGGGACTGTCCTGCTTAGGCTTGTTCATCAGCAGGATGGACATGCCGAGTGCGGTGAACAGGACGCCGAGGACGGCGGTCGTCATATACCAGGCGCCGTTGACCAGGACGCCGACGATCGTGCTGAGGATCGCGAGGGAGTACGCCACTACCGGCACCCACAGCGGGCGACGGCTGAGCAACGAGAACAGCACAGCCAGGGCCCCGATCAGCGCGAAAATGGCGGCCAACATCGGGAGGACGTTTCCGCCTTCGATCAGGACGGGGTCCCACCAACGGAAGCGGGGCTGGCTGTAGTCCGGGCGGGTCGGGTCGGTCGGCACTGACCAACTCCGGATGGACATGATGACCAGCGCGAAGCTGCTGGACACGAGCGCCATGACCCCGCCAGCGAGCTGCTGTTTGGTCAGTCGTCGGCTCATCGTCGGTTCACCACGACCGTGCCGCAGGTGAGGTCGTGCAGACCGCGGCGGTGGACGCCGATCACTAGGGCGGGGATCACGAGACAGACCATGAACTGGCGCGCGACGGCGCGCAGGAACCCGATGTGCTTGCCGTCGAGTCGGATGATGCCGATGCGGGTCAGGAGCTTGCCGAACGAGCCGCCGGCGACCGCGGTCAGGATGCTGGTCTGGATGAAGAACACGCCGAGGATCGTGAACGCCCGCCAGTCCTGGCCGCGGATCACGTGCTCGACGCCGAAGACGGCGGAGGCGATCACCATGGAACTGGCCCAGTCGAGCACGAGCGCGGTGGCCCTGGCCGTCCATGAGGCCAGTGAACCGCGCCCCGTCTGGGGCAACCCGAGCCCGGCGCCGGGCCATTCCTCCGTGCGATCTTCGGTTTCTGCCACGCCATGAGGGTAACCGAGCACACGCCGCACCCCCTCCCACGACCACCCGGCGGGGCTCAATAGGGTGCTGTAACACGGCCGAAACGTGAGCGAAAAAACTCAGAAATCCCTGCCGCCTAGGGTCGAGCCCGTCAACAAAACGAGTCAGTGACGAAAGCGCCACGGACCAAACACTGGAGGAAAGATGTTCCAAGGTCCCGAGGACCTTCAGAAATATCTGAAGGACGAGAACGTCGAGATGGTCGACATCCGGTTCTGTGACCTGCCCGGCGTGATGCAGCACTTCACGATCCCGGCCCGCATGTGTGATGACTCGGTGTTCGACGAAGGCCTGTCCTTCGACGGCTCGTCGGTGCGGGGCTTCCAGAAGATCCACGAGTCGGACATGGCCCTGTTGCCGGACCCGACGACGGCGTACCTCGATCCCTTCCGCAAGGCCAAGACGCTGTGCGTGAACTTCTTCGTGCACGATCCGTTGACCAAGGAGCCCTACAGCCGCGACCCGCGCAACATCGCCCGCAAGGCTGAGGCGTACTTGCAGTCGACCGGGGTCGGCGACACCGCCTTCTTCGCTTCCGAAGCCGAGTTCTATGTCTTCGACGATGTGCGCTTCGAAACCAAGGAGAACGCGGGGTACTACCACATCGACTCCGAAGCGGGCGCCTGGAACACCGGCCGCGAGGAAGAGGGCGGCAACCGCGGTTACAAGGTGAAGTACAAGGGCGGCTATTTCCCTGTCGCCCCGACCGACCACTTCGGTGATCTGCGCGACGAGATCGTGCTGCACATGGAGGACCTCGGCCTCGAGGTCGAGCGTGCCCACCACGAGGTCGGCACCGCCGGTCAGGCCGAGATCAACTGGCGCTTCGACACCTTGCTCAAGTCCGCGGACGATGTGATGAAGTTCAAGTACATCGTCAAGAACACCGCCTGGGTGAACGGCAAGACCGCGACCTTCATGCCCAAGCCGATCTTCGGCGACAACGGCTCCGGCATGCACGTTCACTCGTCGATCTGGGACAGCGGCCAGCCGCTGTTCTATGACGAGTCCGGCTATGGCGGACTGTCGGACATGGCGCGGTGGTATATCGGTGGCCTGCTCAAGCACGCACCGTCGCTGCTGGCGTTCACCAACCCGACCGTGAACTCCTATCACCGCCTGGTCCCGGGCTTCGAGGCGCCGGTCAACCTGGTCTATAGCTCCCGCAACCGCTCCGCCTGCATCCGGATTCCGATCACCGGTTCCAACCCGAAGGCCAAGCGCATCGAGTTCCGCTGCCCGGACCCCTCCTCGAACCCCTATCTGGCCTTCTCCGCGATCCTGCTCGCCGGCCTGGACGGGATCCAGAACCGCATCGAGCCGCCGGAGCCGATCGACAAGGATCTCTATGAGCTGCCGCCGGATGAGTACGAGGACATCGCCACCGTGCCCGCGACTTTGGACAAGGTGCTGGACGAGCTGGAGGCCAACCACGAGTTCCTGCTCGCCGGTGACGTGTTCACCAGCGACCTGATCGAGACGTGGATCGACATCAAGCGGGAGGACATCCAGGCCATCCGCATGCGGCCGCATCCCCACGAGTTCGAGATGTACTACGACATCTGATGAGACCGTGCAACGGCGTCCACCGCGGTGGGCGCCGTTCGCGTCTTCGGGGCGGGTCAGGCCTCGGCGGCTGAGCCACCCGAAATGTGTGCAACGAACGCCAACGCGTGCTTGCGCAATGCGACCCGAGCCCGCGGCTCGTCTCGGGCAGCCAGGGTCTGCAGCAGGTGGACCGGGCCCCAGAACGCCAGAGCGAGATGCTCGGCTTCCTCGGTGGAAACCCCGAACATCCGGATGAACAGCGTCTCCAGATAGGACAGCGGCGCGAGCACGAACCGGCGGCTCAGCAGATCCGCTGCCCTGGGATCTCGGAACTGTTCCAGGGACACCAAACGGCGCAACGCACGGGTGGCCGGGTCGTGCAGATAGAAGTCGAAAAGCTTCTCGGTCAGGTCCGCCAAATAGGTGGCGTCCAACGCCTGATAGTCGGCAGCCGCACCCACGGGGTCGAGCACGTTGACGTCGAGCTCCTGGGCAGCCTTGTCAAAGGCGGACGAGGCACGGTCCAGAACCGCGTCCCAGAGGGCCTGCTTGCTCTCGAAGTGGTTATAGACCGAGCTTTCCTTGATCCCCACCGCCGCGGCGAGATCGCGGATCGACGTCGCCTCGAAACCTCGTTCGGTGAATCCGGCGAGGCCTGCATCCAGCAGATCCTCACGGGTATCCGTCGTGCGTGCCATAAGTCCCCCTGATTAACTAACAACCGTTAGTTTAGGGCGAACGTCACCGCCCCGCGAGGGTTCTGTGCCGATAACCGAACAAACCCACCGCAAGCAGAGCAATGCCCACCCCCAGCTCGACCAGGAAGGGCGTCCAGTTCATCGTGTCGCGGGGAATGACCGACAAATGGCCCCAGGGCTGGAACTTCACGACGTTCTCCGGGAGGTTCAACAAGGCGGCAAACCAGGACGCGAAGATCGACCAGCCGATGAGGATCCAGATCAGCGAGTACGCCCGCGGCCACCAGCCCAGCAGGACCATCCCGAGGCCCACGACCACCACCAACCCGGGGACGAGCCCTGCGGCACCCCGCGCGAGATCCCAGACTGCTCCGAAACCCGCACCGGAGAGCGCCTGGACCAACGGCAGACCTGCACCGATCAGCACCAGCAGCACCACGGGCAGACCAAGCGCCCACACGAGATGGCTCGCGGCATAGCGCCAGCGTGACACCGACGTCGCCAGCACCATCTCCGCGTGCCCGCTGGTTTCCTCGCTGCGGAGCCGCCCCAGCAAGGATGCGGCCATGAACGCCACGATCGAGGTGAGAATCCCGAGAATGGCGAGCAGGAAAGCCGTCGTGATGTCACCGGATCCGCCCATGCGCCGCACCGTCTCGGCGATGCCGTCGTTGCCCTCGAACGCGGCATCGATTTGCAACACCATCGCCCCGAAGGCAATCGCGCTGATCAACAGCCCGGCGGACCAGCCGATCGCTGCGCCTCGGTGCAGGCGCGCAGCCAGGCCGAAGGCGCCCGACAGGGCCGGCCCGGCGTACCCCCGACCGAGCCGCTCGGGGCGCAGACCTGCACCGTGATCACGGCGATCCTCGAGCACGAACGCGAGCGCGACCAACAGGGCCGCAGCCGCGAAGGACAACCCGAACACCCACCAACGCTCATCGGCGAACGGACGGGTGAGCAGCGGCCATTCCAGAGGGATGGCCCAACGCAGCGGCTCGACCGATGATCCCGCCCCGGACCCGTCGATCAGAGCGCGCAGCAGGAACATCCCGCCGAGGCCCACGCCCAGCGTCCACGCCCGGGCCGCGCGTGCGTTGTCGAAGACCTGGGCGAGCACCGCCCCGAGTCCAACGAAGAGGAATCCATTGGCGGTCAAGGCCAGGCCAGCCGCGATCGATCCACTGGGATGCAGGCCGCCAGCGATCAACAGGCCGGCGTTCAACACCGCCATGAGCAGGCAGCCGAGCAACCCGACCAACACGGCCGCAGCCAGCGGCGCATGGCGGCCGATGGGGCCAGCCCGGACCAGCTCGATCCGGCCCTCGTCCTCCTCGGCCCGGGTGGCTCGGATGATCCCGAAGCCACCGGCCAGCCCGGCCATCATCGAGGTGAACCCACCGGAGCGCCAGAAGACGAAGGCACCCCGGTCATACAGGTCGAAAGCCGGACCCAGCAGGGCCAGCATCGTCGGGTTGTTGCGCAGCGGTTCGATCACCAGCCGTGGATCACTGCCCGGTGGGATGACGGTCTCGTATTGGCTCAAGGTCGCCGGCATCATCAGTGACAGACCCACGGCCCACAGGAGCCAGAACAACCAGTTCCGCCGCAGCGTCAGGTGGAGCGTGGCCCCCAGACCAGCCAGCGTTGACGTCCCTGCTGGGCTCGGCATCGACGTCCTGGGCGACCCTTGCGACAGCGCTGTCGACATGGCTCAGGCCTTTTCATAGTGGCTGAGGAACAGTTCCTCCAGCGTCGGCGGCGTCGCGGTGACGGCTCGCGCCGCCACGTCCGACAGCAGGCCGAGGACCCCGGGCATGGCGTCCTCCTCCACGTGCGCGGTCCACGTGCCGTGCTCATGGGTCGCGTCGTGCACCCCTGCAGCCCGGCTCAGCGCATGGGCAGCATCGCCGTCGATCTCGGCGCTGACCCGCGTCCGGTGCAGATGGCGCAATTCGGTCAGCGATCCCGACTCGACCGCCCGACCGTCGGCGATGATCGTCACGTGATCGCAGAGCGCCTCGACCTCGGACAGGATGTGGCTGGACAGCAACACGGTCCGCCCCTCGCGCTGGCCCTCGCGGATCACGTCGGTGAACACCCGCTCCATCAGCGGGTCGAGCCCGGAGGTCGGCTCATCCAGCAGCAACAGCTCCACGTCGCTGGCCAGTGCGGCTACGAGCGCGATCTTCTGCCGGTTGCCCTTGGAATAGGCCCGGCCCTTCTTGCGCGGATCCACAGCGAACCGCTCGATCAAGGAATCACGGCGCTGCTTGTCGACCCCGCCGCGTGCCCGGCACAACAGGTCGATCGCCTCGCCACCAGTGAGATTCGGCCACAGGCTGACGTCGCCCGGGACATAGGCCAACCGGCGGTGCAGTGCCGGCGCGTCACGCCAC
>JAUNUL010000106.1:8409-8798 GCA_030538175.1 Propionibacteriaceae bacterium
CGCTCTCAGCGCGCAGCAGACCCAGCAACACCCGGATGGTGGTCGACTTCCCGGAGCCGTTCGGCCCCAGGAAGCCGTGCACCTGACCGGACTCGACGCTCATCGTGAGCCCGTCGAGCGCGCGCACCCGCCCGAAGGTCTTGACCAGATCAGTGATCTCGATGGCGGGCCCGCCGGTCATGGCTGATCAGCCCAGGAGCTCACGCGCCGCGCGCGTGTAATAGTCGCTCACCTCGAGCATGAACTGCGCCTGCGCACGGGCCATCGAGTTCACCCACTGGATCTGGGTGGCCTCGGCCATCGACAGCTGGAAGTCGAGCATCGTGCGCAGCGTCTGCTCATAGGTGTCGAGCACTCGGTGGCCGGAGTTGGAGGCGGACGCGATCATT
>JAUNUL010000107.1 GCA_030538175.1 Propionibacteriaceae bacterium
CCACGTTCGAGGAGCCACCCTTCGACGGATTCCCGCCTGGCGCCGACGACGCTCCCCAGGACAGGTGGCCCCGGCGGCCTGAGTGAGGCCTACCGGATCGGCGTTGGCTCAGCACAATCCGCAACAGCTTGACGCCGTGGCCGACCAGCGCGGGCTGCGAACTCCCAGCGACGGGAAGAACTTTCGCGAAACGGGACCCAGGGGCGACCAAGCGTACTCCTCCAAGGTGAACACCCCTCACCCCAAGGAGTCACGATGAGCGCCAGCAAGGTCAACAAGGGCGGCCGGGCCCGCACAGGTGTTTGAACCGTGCCCAGGCAGCTTGCGACGGCCAGCCCCGGTGGCCTGGCCTCAGGCAGGTCCAGGGTCGCGAGCTCCGGTCTCAAGGGAAGGGAAGGGCTGGTGACGGGTCCACGCCACGGGGCATCGCTCTCCGAGCTGACCGATGTCGAACTCTGGAATGGCGTCTGTGACCGCATCGAATCTGATTTCGCTGGGCTGTTTCAGCGCTACAACAAGGCTGTCTACAACTTTGCCTTCCGGGCAACTGCGTCGTGGAGCGTGGCCGAGGATCTTATGCAGGCAACGTTCGCAACCCTGTGGCGGCGCGCCCGGGAGGGCACGGTCGACCCGCTGAAACGTGACTCGGCGTTGCCGATCCTGTTGGCGATGACCCGCAACGAGGTCCTCAACGACTACCGGATCGGCAAGCGCCGGCTCCGCCTGGTCGAGAAGGTCGAGGAGCAACCGTGGACCGATCCCGACAATGTGGACGAATGGGTCGAGCAGGAGGCCGGGATGGCACGGGTCCGGCAGGTGCTGGGAAGAATCCCGGAAGGACAGCGGGCCGTGATCGAGATGGTCGTGTGGAGCGGTCTCGATCTGACCGAGTGTGCGTACGCCCTGCAGGTCCCGCTTGGCACCGTGAAGTCCCGGCTCGCCCGGGCCCGAAAGGAGCTGGCGACCACTGAGGTGGCCGCACTGTTGGGAGGTGACGCGTGATGAGTCGTGATCCGCTGCGCGAACGCGACCTCGGCGACCCCACGTCCATCTTTGACCGGATCATCGAGAACGATGCCCGCGAGGCGGCCGCGGCAGACCGCGACGACGACGGCATCGAGCTGGCGCCGGTCGTCCCGTTGCGCCGGCGACGCTGGCCGTACGCCGTCGCGGCTGCCGCGCTGGCCGCGGTGATCGCTGGGACCAGCTGGATCGCCGGCGACCGGAGCTCACTCACCGCGGAGCCGCTGGCCGACCCGACCCCGACCGCGACGGTGCCAGGGACTCCGGGGCCGACGCCCGAGGAGTTGCGCGAACCCTCTCCCACCCCCGAGCCCACCGGTACTCCTACCCCGACACGGCGCCCCACCCCGACGCCGACCCGGCGTACGCCCAGCGCGACCGCGAGTCCGTCGGCCACTCCCACGACGACGGCCTCGACCGATGTGGTGCCGGTCTCCCCGGCCATCGAGCCCCGGCTCCCCACGTTGAGCATCGTCAGCGCCCGTATCGAGGGGGACAACGTCGTGGTGACCTATTCGGTCTGCACCAACTCGGGACGGATCAGCGTACTGGGGCCCTGGATGACCCTTGAGAACGGCGCGGGGGGCCCCTGGGACAGCCACTCCTACCGTCATGTCGAACCCGGTCAATGCCTGGTCGAGTCGATCACCAACCCGAAGGGAAGGGATCCCGTACGGGGAAAGGTGGAGGTCCGGATTGCGTACGACTTCGGCTCTGCCGAGGCGGAAGCGGGGTTTAACACCTACTACGACGTGGCGTTCGACGTGTCCTGAGCGCTGGTGTCTTCCTGGGCGGTCGCGGTCGCGGCGACGGGCTAACGTGCTTGGCATGAACGAACTTCTCGCTGCTGTTGACCGCGTGCTGCCCTCCGTCCGTGCCGATCTGGAGCGGTTGGTGGCGATCCCGTCGATCAGTTCCGATCCCGCACATGCCGACGATGTCGAGGCCAGTGCTGCGTTCGTTGCCGACCGGTTGCGTGAGCTGGGCGGTCAGGTCGAGATCGTCAGCGAGGGCGGTCGCCCGGCGGTGATCGGGCGGTTCGACGGCCCGGAGGGTACGCCGACCGTCACCCTGTACGCCCACCACGACGTCCAGCCCGTCGGCGACCCGGCGCAGTGGACCTCGGGGCCGTTCACCCCCACCGAGCGGGGTGACCGGTTGTTCGGCCGCGGAGCGGCGGACGACAAGGGCGGTTTCGGCGTACATCTGGCCGCGCTGCGGGCCTTCGATGGCAAGCCACCGGTCAACGTGGTCGTCTTCGTCGAAGGCGAAGAGGAGATCGGGTCCCCGTCGCTGCCGGCGATCTTCGAACGGCACGGGGACAAGCTGGCCTGCGACGTGTTCGTGATCGCGGATTCCGGAAACTGGGCGCAGGGTGAGCCGGCATTCACCACAACCTTGCGGGGCATGGCGGAGCTGTATGTCGAGGTGTCGACGCTCGACCACGGCCTGCACTCCGGTCAGTTCGGTGGGCTCGTGCCGGACGCACTGCTGGTGCTGACCCGGATGCTGGCGAGCCTGCACGACACCGACGGTTCGGTCGCCGTCCAGGGTCTGGTGCGGGCCGAAGGGCCGGCGCTGGACTATCCGGAGGACCGGCTGCGGGCAGAAGCCGGGATGCTCGACGGGGTCGAGTTCATCGGCACGGGTTCCGCGGTGTCTCGCATGTGGACCCAGCCGGCCATCACCGTGATCGGCATCGATACCGTGCCGGTCGCGAAGGCTTCCAACACGCTCCTGCCGAGTGCCCGGGCGAAGCTGAGCATCCGCATCGCCCCCGGCGACAAGCCGGAGCGGGCGCAGGCACTCGTGGCGGAACATCTGCGGGCCAACATCCCGTTCGGTGCCCACGTCGAGATCGCCCCGGGTGAGGGCGGTGCTGCCGCGGAGATGGTGTTGGAGGGTCGGTACGCCGAGATTGCCCAGGAAGCATTCACCGAGGCGTGGGGGATCGCGCCGGTGGAGATGGGCATGGGTGGTTCGATTCCCCTGGCCGGGATGTTCCAGAAACTCCATCCCGGGGCGCTCGTGCTCGCCAGCGCCGTGGTCGACCCGGATTCGCGGATGCACTCCACCGATGAGTCGCTGCACCTGGGCGACTTTGAGAAGGCGTGCAAGGCGGAGGCGCTGTTCCTCCAGCGGCTTGCCGATGGGTGATAGGGCCCGTCGTGGGCCTCGGGGGTACCGGGTGCCGGTTTTCGAGGGGTGGATCGACCGCCAGATCCGCGAGGCGATGGAGCGCGGTGAGTTCGACAACCTCCCCGGTGCCGGCAAGCCCATCCCGAACCTCAATGACACCGACGAGAATTGGTGGATCAAGGGCAAGCTCGAGCGAGAGGGCATCAAGCCACCCTTGCCCAATGCGCTGGCCCTGCGCCGTGAGGTCGAGGAGATCCAGCGCACGCTCGCTGATGTGCACTCCGAAGCGCAGGCGCGCGAGATCATCGAGGATCTCAACACCCGGGTGCGTGAGCTCTATCTCCACCAGGAGCGCGGGCCGACCATTGTCGTCCGCACCGTCGCCGTTGAGCCGGCGATCGAGCAGTGGCGGCGACGCCGGGTTTAGCCACGTGTTGATGCAGCAAGTGGCGCTGGCTCTGCCTTTGAACCGACGCGCAACCCTGCCTGAGCGACGCGGCGTACCTCACTTTCCTACCTGAACCCGACGTTCCTACCCGTGCCCAGGTAGGAAAGAGCGGGCCAGGTAGGGACGTCAGAGCCGCGGGCGGCGCTGGGGCTGGGGCTGGCGAAATCTAACCGTGATTCAGGGAAATGGAACCCACGGGTGGGGTGCCGGACTACTACGGGGTGAAGGCCACCCTGAACCCAGGGGGCCGGTCCCGAGAGGAATGATCATGCACCGCATCGCACGCGTCGGCCTCGCCGCCACAGCCCTTACGCTCGCCCTTGGGATCCCTGGCCTTGCCCAGGCGGAGCCCACCACGCCAGCCCCTGCGCCGGCTGCCACCCAGACCCAAGCCCCCCGTGTCACCATCACCGAACCCTCGACGAAGTTCGCCCCGGCGTACATCACCGTCACCGGGCTCGCCGACGGCCAGCGGATCACGACCTATTCCCATGAGGACAGCGTGATCGAAAGCCAGCAGAAGGGCTCTGATCCGCTGCGCGTCCGCATCCCCGCACCCAGGCTCGGGTGGACGGTGGACATGCGACAGCTCTTCACGGTGGAACTCCCCGGGGGTGCCACCCGCGAAGTCACCTTCATCTATAACGGCGGCGGAGACATCGTCGGCCTGGATCCGCAGCCACCGCAGGCTGGCCAGTCCATCTCCGTGACGGCCCCCGCAACGGTCAACGGACCTGTGATGGTGACGATCAAGGGTCTCGCCAAGGGTGACGCGGTGGATGTCCGTGGTTGGCGCAAGGACAAGGCCGATGATCCCGACTATGGCTTCACCATGGTCCAGCAGGGCACCGGCCCACTCACCAACCGGGTCGAACCCCCGCAGGGCGGCTGGAAGGCCGGTGTGGAGTACACCTTCCAGGTCGTCTTCCCCGACGGCGGCATCGACACCGCCCGCTTCGTCGCTCCCGGCGCCCCGAAGCCCGCAAAGAACCCGACCACCAAGCCAGCAAAAACCAACAAGCCGAGCACGACCAGCAAGCCGAGCAAGCCGACCAAGCCCGCAGCCAAGGGCACGTCGAACCGCGGCCTGGCCAAGACCGGGGTGTGACACGCTGCCGGCTCGTCCGTGAGCTCGGACTGTCATCCCGCTTCACCTGTGAGTTCGGTGCGGTGACCGTCCCTGCTCACGGCTCGGCACGACACCCGGCCATCCGGCGCGAAGGCGCTAGGCTGGCCGGGTGCCTCGTTCCGAGAAGAAAGTGTCGCCATGGTGCGTCCGGACGGCCGGCTGACTCACGAGCTGGATCCCCAGGACCGAGGCCCCCAGGATGCCTGCGGTGTCTTCGGGGTCTATGCGCCGGGTGAAGAAGTCGCGAAGCTGACCTATTTCGGTCTGTACGCGTTGCAGCACCGCGGCCAGGAATCCGCCGGTATCGCGGTGTCCCAGGGCCGACAGATCATGGTGTTCAAGGACATGGGCCTGGTGTCCCAGGTCTTCGATGAGGCGACGCTGAACTCGTTGACCGGTCACCTCGCGATCGGTCACACGCGCTATGCGACCACCGGTGCGAGCGTCTGGCACAACGCCCAGCCCACTTTCCGTTCCTCCCGTGATGGCGGCCTCGCGCTGGCCCACAACGGCAACCTCACGAATACCGATGAGCTCGAGGCCTGGCTGGCCGAGCGTCTCGATGGCGAGTCCGTGCCCCACAAGGAGCGCATGGACTCCACCAACGACACCTCGCTCGTCACCGCCTTGATGGCCTCGTTCACCGATCTCGACACCGAGGCGGCCGCGCTTGAGGTGCTGCCGAAGTTGGTCGGTGCCTTCTGTTTCACGTTCATGGACAACTCGACGTTGTACGCCGCACGCGACCCCCACGGCGTCCGTCCGTTGGCGATCGGTCGGCTGGAGCGCGGCTGGGTGGTCGCGTCGGAGACCGCGGCTCTCGACATCATCGGTGCGAGCTTCGTTCGCGACGTCGAGCCCGGTGAGCTCGTGGTGATCGGCGAGCACGGCGTACGCTCGGTCCGTTTCGCCGAGCCCAAGCCGAAGGCGTGCCTGTTCGAGTACGCGTACCTCTCCCGCCCCGACACCCTGCTCAATGGGCGCCGGGTCCACAACGTCCGGGTCAAGATCGGCAAGTTGCTTGCGCTCGAGCACCCGACCGAGGCGGATCTGGTGATCCCGACTCCCGAGTCGGGTACGCCGGCCGCGATCGGGTACGCCGCGGAGTCCGGCATCCCCTATGGCCAGGGGCTGGTCCGCAACGCCTATGTGGGGCGTACGTTCATCCAGCCGAGCCAGACCATCCGGCAGCTCGGCATCCGACTCAAGCTCAACCCCCTCAAAGACGTCGTCGCCGGTCGCCGGCTGGTCGTCGTGGACGACTCGATCGTGCGGGGCAACACCCAGCGCCAGGTCGTCGCGATGCTCCGCCACGCGGGAGCCCGCGAAGTGCACGTGCGGATCTCGGCGCCGCCGGTGATGTGGCCGTGCTTCTTCGGCATCGACTTCGCCACGCGATCGGAACTGCTCGCCCCCGGGATGAGCGTCGACGAGATGCGTGCCGCGATCGGCGCAGATTCGCTGGGCTTCCTGTCGCTCGAAGGGCTGATCCAGACCACCCACAAACCCGCTGACGAGCTGTGTCGGGCCTGTTTCGATGGCGAATATCCCATCCGGATCCCCGCGCAGCAGCAGCGGGAACTGCAGCCCATGCTCGAGGAAGAGGACGACGATGACTGACCCGAGCGCCACCAGCGCCTATGCCCGTGCCGGCGTCGACATCGAGGCTGGTGACCGCGCGGTCGAGCTGATGAAGGCTTCGGTCGCGAAGACGCGCCGGCCCGAGGTCCTCGGTGGCCTCGGCGGGTTCGCCGGGTTCTTCGACGCCTCGACCCTCGCTGCGTACCGGCATCCCGTGCTGGCCACCTCCACCGACGGCGTGGGCACCAAAGTCGCGATCGCCCAGGCGATGGACAAGCACGACACGATCGGGTTCGACCTGATCGGCATGCTCGTCGACGACCTCGTGGTCGTGGGGGCCGAGCCGCTGTTCGTGACCGACTACATCGCGTGCGGCCGGGTCGTCCCGGAGCGGATTGCCGCGATCGTCAGCGGCATCGCCGACGCCTGCGTGGTGGCCGGTGCCGCCCTGCTCGGCGGCGAGACCGCGGAGCACCCGGGGCTGCTCGGGCCTGACGAATACGACATCGCCGGCGCGACCACCGGTGTGGTGGAAAAGGATCGGATCCTCGGCCCTGCCCGCGTGCAGGTCGGTGACCGACTGATCGCGATGGCTTCTTCGGGTCTGCACTCCAACGGCTATTCGCTGGTCCGCCACGTGCTCCTCACCGAGGCCGGCTGGGCGCTCGACCGCGATGTCCCCGAGCTCGGCCGGACGCTGGGCGAGGAGCTCCTGGAGCCCACTCGGGTGTACGCCCAGGAGTGCCTGGAGCTGGCTGACACCGTCACCGTGCGGGCGATGAGCCACGTCACCGGTGGCGGGCTCGCCAACAACCTGGCCCGCGTGCTGCCGGAAACCCTGAGCGCGACCGTCGACCGTGCGACGTGGCAGCCCGGCCCGATCTTCCGGCTCGTGCAGGAAGTTGGCAAGGTTTCCCAGCCGGACATCGAGGCCACGCTCAACATGGGCGTCGGCATGGTCGCCGTCGTCGCACCCGAGGATGCCGACAAGGCCGTGCAGCATCTGACGGGTCGCGGGATCGCCGCCTGGGACCTGGGCGGGATCGACGACGCACCTGGCGGCACGGTGACGATGGTGGGGGCGCACCAGGGCTGAGCCGAGCGAGAGCACATCCCGACCACCCTCGAGAAAACGCCCGGGGGTGTTGGGTCCGTGTTGGATGCTCGCGATTCATTGGGTAGCCTGTCCCCACGACATTAACCAATTAGTGCCGCGGCTTGACCGCGAGCTGACATGCGAGGGGGTCGACCCATATGGGGCGCGGCCGTGCAAAGGCGAAGCAGACCAAAGTGGCTCGCGAGTTGAAATACCGTTCGACGAATACGGATTTCTCCTCGCTCGAACGCGAACTGCGTGGTGAATCCGCTGTCTACGATGACGATGACCACAACGATGATGTGGCGCACTCGGACATCCCGGACGCATATGCGGATCTGGCAGAACGCTACGGGTCCCTCGATGACGATTACGAGGGCTACGGGGACCTCCGCAAGTCCGGCTGACCCTTGGTGACCCAACGCAACTGGCAGCCCGACTTTCTCCCGGGCTATGAACAATGCCTGTTGCCGTTGGAGCGCCGTCCGAACACCATCGGGGGCGACCCGGAAGAACGCTTCGGTGCGGTGCTCGTGCGAAAGATCGAACGACCTCGCACGGGCCGCGCCGTTCTTTATGTGCACGGCTGGAACGATTATTTCTTCCAGCAGCATGTGGCCGACTTCTGGACCGCCCAGGGATATGACTTCTATGCCCTGGACCTGCGCCGCTATGGCAGGTCCTGGGTGGAGGGTCAGCTGCGGGGTTTCACCACGGATCTCTCGGAATACTTCGAGGAACTGGATCAGGCCGTCGTCGAGTTGAACCGTGATCACGAGGAGATCGTGCTCACGGGCCACTCGACTGGCGGCCTGATCGCCGCTCTCCACGCACATGAGCGACCCGGCATCTTCCGCGGGCTCGTGCTCAACTCACCCTGGCTGGACCTGCAGGGTGGACCGCTCGCGCGGGCGCTGGGGCCGGTCATCAAGACCTTGGGCGCGCAGCGTCCGACAACCGTCATCCCGCCGACCGAGATCGACTTCTATCGCCGCACGATCCATGTGAGCGAGGGCGGCGAATGGGACTATGACCTCGCGCTGAAGTCAGCCGCCAACGCCTCGATTCGTGTGGGCTGGCTGAAGGCCGTGCTCCAAGGACACGCGAGGGTCGCGGCAGGCTTGGCGATTTCGTGTCCGGTGCTGGTGCTGGCGTCGACCCGCTCGGAATTCTCCCGCCGCTGGACTGAGGGGATGCGCACCGCCGACATCGTTCTCGACGTCGAACAGATCGCCAGCCGGGCCGTGCGGCTCGGTCCAGTGGTCACGGTCGCACGGATCGAGGACGCGGTGCACGATGTGTTCCTGTCCCCCTTGGCCGTTCGTGATCGCGCGTTCG
>JAUNUL010000108.1 GCA_030538175.1 Propionibacteriaceae bacterium
GGGTTGTGCAGCACCGACCGCGCCCAGCCCTCGCCGGCCCCGAGCGTGTCGCCATAGGAGAAGCCGCCGCAGGCGACGAGCCCCACCGCATCGGCGAGATCGAACCGGCCGTTCTGCAGGTCGGTCATGTGCACATCGAACGTGTCGAACCCGGCGCGGTCGAAGGCGTACGCCGTCTCCACGTGACTGTTCACGCCCTGCTCACGCAGGACAGCGACCTTGGGACGAGCCCCGCGGTTGATGAACGGCGCCGCGATGTCATCGGTCGGGTCAAAGGTCGTGTGGACCTGCAGGCCGGGGTTGTCGTCGGCGGCGAAGGCCATGTGTTCGGCATCCGCACACTCCGGGTTGTCCCGCAGCGCCGCGATCCGCCAGGACACTTCGTCCCAGGCCTGCCCCAGCTCGCGCAGTGGCTCATCGAGCACGACATCCTCAGCGAGGCGTACGCGGACCCGGCGGTCGGTCGCGGTCGTGCCGATCCGGCGGACCAGCTCCGCCAGGCCGTGCTCGGCGAGGGTGGCTTCCGCCTCGGCGACCTTGTCGTTGGGCACGGCCAGCAGGGCGCCGAGTTCCTCGCTGAACAGCGCCGCCACGGAATCAACGTCCAGCTCCACGCCCGTTGCCCCGGCGAAGGCCATCTCGCATGCCGCGGCCCACAGGCCACCGTCGGAGCGATCGTGGTACGCCCCAACCAATCTCGCCTCACGCAGCGCGTTGACACCGTCGACCAGCGCGATCAAGCGCGCAGGGTCGTCGAGATCGGGCACGACATCACCGAACGCATCGTTGACCTGCGCGAACATCGACCCACCCAGCCGATCCGCACCGGTGCCGAGATCAACCAACAGCAGCGTGGAATCTGCCGGCAGCACCGGCGTCAGCGTCGCGCGCACATCGTCCAACGATGCGAACGCCGACACGACCAGCGACACCGGAGACGTGACCTGCCGAGTTTCGCCCGATTCCTCGTCAGCCCACTTCGTCCGCATCGACAGGGAGTCCTTGCCGACCGGAACGCTCACGCCCAGCGCGGGACAGAGCTCCATCGCGACCGCATGCACGGTGTCGAAGAGTGCCGCATCCTCACCTGGCTCACCGCAGGCGGCCATCCAGTTGCAGGACAGTTTCACCCCGGCCAGCGTGATCGGGGCAGCGAGCAGGTTCGTGATCGCCTCGCCGACGGCCATGCGACCGGAGGCGGGCGCGTTGAGTGCGGCGAGCGGCGTACGTTCACCCGAACTCATCGCCTGTCCTGCGAACCCCACGAAATCCGACAGCGTGACCGCGACGTCGGCTACCGGCACCTGCCACGGTCCGACCATCTGGTCGCGGTGGCTGAGCCCGCCGACCGTGCGGTCGCCGATGGTGATCAGGAAGCGCTTGCTCGCGACGCTCGGATGGCGCAGCACCGCGTACGCCGCGTCCCGCAGGCGACCCGGGTCCCCGAACGGGGTGAGGTCGAAACCGGGTGCGGACCGCTCGATCCGGGCGACATCGCGGGTCATCCGCGGTGGCTTGCCCAGCAGCACCTCCAGCGGCATGTCGATGGCCGGGTCATCGCCGGGCCCCTGCTCCGTCGCTTGCTCGTCAAGAATTAGTTGGCCGTTGGCGTACGCCACGCCGACCACCGCGAAGGGTGCCCGCTCCCGGGCACAGATCGCTGCGAACGCATCGAGGCTCTCGGGGGCGATGGCCAGGACATAGCGCTCCTGGCTCTCGTTGCACCAAATCTCCTTCGGCGCCAACCCGGACTCCTCGAGCGGGACCCGGTCGATATCGAACCGCGCGCCGACACCGGCATCGTCGACCAACTCGGGGAAGGCATTGCTCAACCCACCCGCGCCGACGTCGTGAATCGCGAGGATCGGGTTGTCCTCGGCGAGGGCCCAACAGGCGTTGATGACTTCCTGGGCGCGCCGCTCCATCTCCGGGTTCCCGCGCTGCACGGAGTCGAAGTCGAGCTCGGCTGCGTTGACACCCGCCGCCATCGACGACGCCGCGCCACCACCCATGCCGATGCGCATCCCGGGCCCGCCGAGCTGGATCAGCAGGCTCCCGGGTCCGAACTGGATCTTCTCGGTCAGCTCGGCACTGATCGAGCCGAGGCCACCGGCGCTCATGATCGGCTTGTGATAGCCGCGACGGATGCCGTCAACGGTCTGTTCGTAGACCCGGAAGAAGCCACCCAGACCGGGCCGGCCGAACTCGTTGTTGAATGCCGCCGCACCGATGGGGGCATCGATCATGATCTCCAACGGGGTGGCGATGTGCTCGGGCGCGCCATATGCCTCTGTCTCCCACGGCTCATCGGTGCCCGGCAGGTCGAGGTTCGACACGATGAAACCGGTCAGCCCGGCCTTCGGTTGGGACCCGCGCCCGGTTGCCCCCTCGTCGCGGATCTCACCGCCGGCTCCGGTGGCGGCGCCCGGGAACGGCGAGATTGCCGTCGGGTGGTTGTGGGTCTCGACCTTCATCAGGACGTGGACCTCCCCGGGGCGTTCGGCGTACTTCGCCGGCCCCCGATAGCCCGCCTCCGGCTCGGGCACGAACCGGGTCACCGGGCCGCCAGCCATGACCGACGCATTGTCCTTGTAGGCAACGATGGTCCCGTTCGCCGGACCACCCGCAACCCGCTCGGTGTGGCGGATCATCCCGAACAGGGACGTGGTTTGCGGCTCACCGTCGATGATGAAGTCGGCGTTGAAGATCTTGTGGCGACAGTGCTCCGAGTTCGCCTGGGCGAACATCATCAGCTCCACATCGGTGGGGTTGCGGCCGAGGCCGGTGAACGCGTCGACCAGGTAGTCGATCTCGTCATCGGACAGGGCCAGGCCGAAGTCGCTGTTCGCCTTGATCAGAGCCTCCCGACCGCCGGCCAGCACGTCGATGTGCGCCATCGGCTCGGCTTCGCGGTCGGCGAAGAGGGCGTACGCCGCCTCGGCGTCCGGCAGGACTGATTCGGTCATGCGGTCATGCAGGAGGGCAGCGATCGCTGCGTACTCATCTTCGCTGAGCTGGTCCACCGCCACGGCGTACTCCGTGACGCGCTCGACACGATGGACATCGATGCCGCAGTTGTGCACGATGTCGGTCGCCTTGCTCGCCCACGGAGAAATGGTGCCCAGTCGAGGGGCGACGATGAAGGTGACGACGTTGCCGTCGATGCCGCCGTACGCATCGCCGTAGATCAGGATCCGGGTGAGATCCTCAACAGTCGCGGGGGAGGGTGCGCCCTCGGTCGCGACCAGGTGGAGGTGTCGGGCAGCGACCCCGCTCACCTGCGGGGCAACCTGCTGCAACCGCAAGAGCAAGGCTCGGGCCCGGAAATCCGAGAGCGCGGATCCGCCGGGCAGAGGCAGGATCTTGTAGTGGTGCGACGCGGACATTCCAAGGCCTCCTGCATTCGTGGCTGAACTGCCCTGAGCCTATCCAGAACCGACCAATGCAGCGTCGACCGACCGCCCGCCGGGGAGGCCGTCGGCCCGGCACGAAGCCGAGCCCACCTCAGATTTCCTCAGGTGTGAAACAGGCGATCACGGTTGATCAGTCGTCGCCCTCGGCGACGGTCCGGTGCTGCAGGATGTTGAGGACCGTCCCGTCGGGTGCGCGGACGAAGAAGCGGCGTACGCCCCACGGCTCATCGGTGAGGGGATGGACGATGTCGAAGCCGCGAGCGATGGCGTCGGCGTACGCCTCATCGACGTCGTCGACCTGCACCGAGATCGCCGGATTGACCGGCGCGGAGGCGTCCCGGCTCACGAGCTGCAGGTGTGCACCGGTCTCCGGATCGGTGTAGCGCGCGACCCAGCCGAGGCTGAACTCCTGCAGGCTGAGGCCCAGATAGTCGGTATAGAACGCCTTGGCCTGCTCGACGTCCGCCACGGCCAGGTCAGCGATGATGTTCTGTACGCGCATGGTGCCAGCGTTGTCGGCATTCGCTGTGTTGTCTAGGGTTGCTGTGGTGTCCAGAGTCGCTCAGATGCGGTTCGCCTGCTGTGCGGCTTCCTCGGGCCAGCGCTGGACGCTGTAGTGCTGGTGGGCCAGCATCCGCAAGGCGTTGAAATAGGCGGCGCCCAGGACGGTCCCGGCCACGGCGCCGGAGATCATCGCCTCAAGGTCGGGTCGGTCGGCCATCCAGTCCACGTCCTGGCGGCCGAGTGCGTCCGCATGCTCTGCGTACGCCGACCAGTGTGCGACGAGATCCACGTTGCCCGTGTCACGCGCGGTGGCGAGCAGGTCGCGAACCTGGCGGGCGGCGGCGCTGTCGGGGTGCACGTGCCAGCCCATCGACCGCACCAGCTCCGCATAACGCTCCTGTGACCACTCGTCCGCTGCTTCGGTCGGCCCGATCATCACGTCCTGGGCTGTCCCGAGGGCTGCGAAAGGGCCCTCGTTCATGGCCGCGAGCACCGCGTGGGCGGACGTGACGGACAGGCCGCCCACCTCGATCAGCGCCCGAATGAGGCGGAGCCGCCGCACATGGCCCTGGTCGTAGCGGGCCTGATTGGGACTGGTCCGCTCGCCGGGGGGTAGCAGTCCTTCACGCAGATAGAACTTGATGGTCGCGATGGACAAGCCCGACTCGCGACTCAACTCGGCCATGCGCATGATTCGGGGTCCTTTCGGGGTTGCCGTGCCTGATGGATAGAAATAATATCCATATATAGGAAGTTGAGCTATCCATCTGGAGGTGGCCCCCATGGCTGAAGACTTCGTCCGCATCGGAGACCGCGAACGTGAACGCACGGCAGAGGCGTTGGCAGAGCATTTCGCTGCTGGTCGGTTGACCCGTGACGAGCTGGACCAGCGCACGGCAGTGGTCCTGCAGGCCCGCAATGGGTTGGACCTCAAGGAAGTGTTGGCGGACCTGCCGGGTCTGTCCGCCGGCGTTGAACCCCTGCCCACCAGAGGCGCCGTGGATCGCTCAGTCGCAGACCAGGCTCGACGGTTGTGGCGCGCGGTCGGCTTGCTGCCCTGGGCAGTCTTTGCCGGCTTCTTTGTGCTGATCTGGCTCTTCACCGGGGCCGGCTATTTCTGGCCGGTCTGGCCGATCATGGGGTGGGGCATCGCGGTCGTGATCGGTGGCGTCCTCGCGCACACGCTGCCGGAGGTCTATCTGGAACGTCAGCAAAACCGGCGGTCGGCACCCGGCTGCGTCGACCAGCGGGCGCTCGGTCAACACCTCTAGCGGCGGGCCTCGTGGACCAGCAGGGCGAGCTGGACGCGATTGGTCACCGCTAGCTTTTCGAAGATCCGGGCGAGGTGGGTCTTGATGGTGGGCACGGACAAATAGAGCCGGCCCGCGATATCGGCGTTCGTCAGGCCCTCGGTGACGAGCTCGGCGATCTCTGTCTCCCGCTCGGACAGCAGAGCGACGCGGTCCGTGCCCGGCAGTTGTGGTGGGGACTCCGCGGCCGCCATCAGCCGTTGCAGTGCCTCGGGGGAGAAGGTCATGGTCCCGGCCGCCGCCTGGCGGATCGCGTCGATGAGCTGTGGGGGTGGGGTGTGCTTGAGCAGGAACCCTGATGCCCCGGCGCGCAGAGCGCCGAGCACGAACTCGTCGGTGTCGAACGAGGTCAGCACGATGACTGCCGGTGCATCGGGCAGCTCGCGTACCAACGCCGTCGCCTGCACGCCGTCACGCCGGGGCATGCGAACGTCCATCAGGACGACGTCGGGCCGCAACTCCTGCGCGGCACGAACGCCCTCGACGCCGTCGGCGGCCTCGCCCACGATCGTGATCCCCTGGGACCCATCGAGGACGAGACGCAGCCCGGCGCGGATGAGCGGCTCGTCATCGACGAGCAGGACCTTCAGTGCTTCCACGGGACCCATGCTCTCACCACGAACTGACCCTTCTCCGGGCCGGCGGAGAACGTGCCGCCGATCAGGTCGAGCCGTTCACGCAGGCCGATGAGGCCGACCCGCGACCCCTCGCCGCGATGGAACGTGCCGCCGACCGGATTGCGGATCTCCAGGCGTACCCCCTCATTCGCCTCTCCATCCACGACGACGGTGACCGGCTGTCCGGGTGCATGTTTGACGGCGTTCGTCAGCGATTCCTGCACGATGCGGTGCAGGTGGGCCGAGGTCGTTTCCGGCGGGGCGACGTCGGTCGGCAGGTCGATGGTGAGATCGATGGGTACGCCGGCTGCCGCGACCTCGTCGGTCAGCGCGCGGAGGTCCGCGATGGTGGCTGCGGGATGTGCGTCGCCGCCATCGGTACGCAGCACCAGCAGCGTCGCCTGCAGTTCTTCCTGGGCATCGTGCACACCCTTGCGGATCACGCCGACGGCCTCGCGGAGCTTCTCGGGGGAGAGGTCATCGCGGTACTCGAGTGCGCCGGCATGGAGCGCGACGAGCGCCAGGCGATGGGAGACAGCATCGTGCATTTCACGGGCGATCCGCGTCCGCTCCTCCTGACGGGCCTCGGACGCACGGGCGGCTCGGCTGCTGCGGGCAGCGTCGGCTTCCCGGCGCAGCGCGGCCACAAGATCGCGCCGCCCGCCGAGATAGAGGCCGAAGAAGATGAGCGCCGCAGACAACAGGGTCCCGGCTACCCCGACCTGCCAGCGGGGGAGCGGCAGGATCGCGCCACCAGTGAGATAGCCGACTGCGAAACAGCAGCCGAACGTGGCCACTCCGATCCAGTTGGGGCGCCGGCGTCCCGCGACCGACACCACCGCGGCCATGGACGTGAACGCGGCCATCCCCGACAGGGCTGCACACGAGATCACGATCGCGCCCAGCCACAGGGCTCGCCGCTCGCGCGCCTCGTCAACCTCCCAACGTGGTGCTCCCGAATCCTTGCGAAGCACCTTGGGCAACAACACCAGGGCGAGGATGCCAAGCGCGATGTCGAGCACCGCGAAGATTGTGTGCCGAGGTTCGGGCATCTCGCGCGCCACCAGGAACTGGAAGGATCCGTACGCCATGAGGGGGCTGATCGCAACCAGGATGATCATCAGCCACACCTGAACGCGGCCTGCGCCGACCTCGGGGAGGCTGAGCAGCGGGACCTTGGGCGTTGGGTGAGTCTCGTCGGGGGCTGGGTTCTTGGTCATTGTCGGAGTCATGCTGCCACGCTAAGAACTCGTTCGGGCTGGCGCTGTCGTCCGATCGGATGACCCAGGGGTCCGGGTGGCTGAGGTTGTCGAGCCGGTCGCCTGATACCCCGACAGCGGCCGCGAGCCGAGTGTTGAGGCATGACAACACAGCAGATTCCCCAGTCCATCCAGACCTCGCAGCCCACGACCGAGTTGCCCTATCACCGGCTGGCCCACGCCAACCCTCGGCACCGGTGGTGGCGACCCCTGATCACCGTGGTGGTCACGCTGGTCACCTGGTTCGTCTTGTCACTCTTGTTCGGGTCCGCCATCGGACGGCTTGCCGGGAGCAGCGAACTCATGCTGACGTTCACCGAAGAGAACGGGATGCCGAGCGCCAACCGTCCCATCGGGGCTTTGCTCAGCTTCGGCAGTGTCGCGCTCATGTTGCCCGCGCTGGTCTTTGGCCTGTGGGTGGGGGAGCGACGGTGGATCGGCACGATGTCCTCGGTGGCGGGGCGGCTGAGGCGCCCGGAGCTGCTGCGGCATCTGGGCCTCGCCGTTGGCGTGATCGTCGTGATCATGGGCGGCTCGACGGTGGCCGGTGTGCTGGCTGGTCAGCTGCCGGTGCCCAGCGTGACGCCCTGGACCCTCGGTCTCCTGCTCGTCGCGCTGTTGGTGGTCCCGATTCAGGCAGCCGCGGAGGAGTACGTCTTCCGTGGCCTGCCCCAGCAGATGCTCGGTGCGTGGCTCAAGAATCCGTGGTTCGGCATTCTGCTCCCTGTCCCGCTGTTCACCATCGCCCATATCTATAACCCGGTCGGCCTGATCAGTGTCGGTCTGTTCGCGGTGGCTGCCGGTGTTCTCACCTGGCGCACCCGCGGCCTCGAGGCTGCGATCGCGCTGCACGTGATGAACAACGTGTACGCCGTCGTCCTCGGCGCCTTCGCCGTCAGCGATCTGACCGCCACAGAGATCCCGATCATCGGCCTGCTGACCAGTTCCGCCGTGGTCGTTGTGTTCACCGGCATCGTGCTGGTCCGGAGCAAACGAAAGGCAGCCACCCGTTGAACCCGACGTGGCGACGCAGCCTTGCCCAGGGCTGCGTCGCCAGTTTGCCCTGACCGTGCGTTGAGTGCCCTGTACTGTCGAAGCAAATGTCGATATTTGAGGAGCCCTTCATGACTCGGTGCCGGCCAGGCAGACGTCAACGTGGCGTACGCAGGCTCGTCCAGCTGGGTCTCCGTCTCGGGGAAGGCCCGTCTCGTCGATGACCGGGAGAAGCTCCGTGAGGAGTGGGATCGCTTTACGGAGTCGTTCTTCGAGGGCGGGCCGGAGAACCCCAACAATGTCCTCGTCCTGATCGAGGGGGAGACCGCTGAATTCTGGGACTCCCCGGGCGGCAAGGTCACCCAGCTCGCCAACCTCGCCAAGTCGCTGCTGAAGAAGGAGCCGATCGACGGGGAGAACCGCGTCGTCGACCTCTGATGCCCCGCCAGTCGTGACTCCGGTGCGCGCCACGGGCCAACGGAGTCCGACAGCGCATCAGTACGCTTGCGCGCATGTCCATCCAGCCCCACTCGCCGTCGGCGGCGGGTGACGTCGTCGTACGCCCAGGTCCCGGCGTACCGCGGGGGCTGCGCATCCCGGCCGGAGAGCTGGAGGAACGTTTCAGCCGATCCTCCG
>JAUNUL010000109.1 GCA_030538175.1 Propionibacteriaceae bacterium
GCAGGTTTCCTGTGCCGGCAGGGAGAAGTGCCAACGGAATCCCGGAACCGGCCAGCCCCTCGCAGACGGCGCGGATCGTGCCGTCGCCACCGGCGGTGAGCACCAGATCGGCGCCCTGCTTCACCGCCAGCGCCGACATGCGGTACCCCGGATCGTTTCTCGTCGTCTCCAGCCACAACGGTGGCTCCCAGCCGCGGTTGCGCAGTTCATATTCCACGTGGCGCCGGAAGGTGGTGACGTCCACCACCTTGGTCGGATTGAAGATCACCACGCAGCGCTTGCCGGTGCTCGGCACCGGCCGGGGGTTGGCCAACTCCCACGGTTTGTCGGGCAGCACATGAACGCGGGCGACGACGAGGCACCCGGCTGCCACGAAGCTGCCGAGCAGCAGTCCCCCCACGAGGTCGCTCACCCAGTGCGCCTGGAGCACCCAGCGGCACACGGCCACCAGGAGGACCCCCGCGGTGCCCAGTCCCCAGGCCAGCCATCGAGCCGATCGCGATTGCCGGGTGACCAGCACTGCTGCGATCAGCATCGCCGCGACGACGGTCGCCGTGGTCACGTGTCCGGATGGGTACGCCCACCCGTGAGCCGTCACCAGATTCAGTGCTGCCGTCGGCCGCGGCCGGGCGATGATGGCCTTGACCAGGATGTGCGATCCCCAACCGATCACGATGGCCAACCACTGGGCGTACGCCAAGTTGCGCAGGCGGCGACGGAAGGCCCAGAAACCCACGATGAACAGGGCGAGATAGGGCACCCCGGGCCAGGTCAGGATCGCGATGGCCGACCAGATCTCGGCGCCGACGGAACTCTCGGTGAGGCCTGGGGCCACGGTGGTGCGGTCGAAGGCATCGAGCACTCCCGCGGTCACCAACCACGTCCACCCGGCGAACGCGACAGCCAACCCAACCGTGATCCACACGGAGAAGCGGCTGGGACGCGAGGTCGGCATGCGCGCAGTCTAGGCTGGACCCTGTGATTGACCCGAAGCTCCTGCGTGCCAACCCAGATCTCATCCGTGCCAGCCTGACCGCCCGCGAAGCGGATCCGGCGGTCGTCGACCAACTGCTGGCAGCCGATGAGTCCCGTCGCAAGGCGATCGCCACCTTCGAGGCGCTGCGTGCGGAGCAGAAAGGCATGGGCAAGCAGGTGGCCCAGGCCCAGGGGGACGACAAGCAGGCGCTGCTGGCGCGCACGAAGGAGCTGGCTGCCCAGGTCAAGGAGACGGAGGCCGCCGCGAAACAGGCCGACACCGACTTCGAGAACCTGCTCAAGTCGGTCCCGAACCTGGTGATCGACGGCGTCCCGCCCGGCGGCGAAGAGGACTTCGAGGTGCTCGAGGTCATCGGCACGCCGCGGGACTTCGCTGCGGAGGGGTTCGAGCCCAAGGACCACCTCGAGCTGGGTGAGATCCTGGGTGCGATCGATGTCGAGCGCGGTGCGAAGGTGTCGGGCAGCCGCTTCTATTACCTGACCGGCCAGGGCGCGATGCTTGAGCTCGCGTTGATCAACCTCGCGATGAACAAGGCGCTCGAGTGGGGGTTCACCCCGATCCTGCCGCCGGCGCTGGTCAAGCCGTCGGCGATGGAGGGCACGGGATTCCTCGGCCAAGCCGCGCAGGATGTCTATTATTTGCCCGCGGACGATCTGTATCTGGTGGGGACCGCGGAAGTGCCGCTGGCGGCGTACCACTCCGACGAGATCCTCGACGCCGACTCGCTTCCGCTGCACTACGCGGGCTATTCGCCGTGCTACCGGCGTGAGGCCGGCTCCTATGGCAAGGACACCCGCGGGATCTTCCGCGTGCACTGGTTCGACAAGGTCGAGATGTTCGTCCACTGCGACCCCGAGGATGCCGAGGAGCAGCACCAGAAGCTTCTGGGTTGTGAGAAGGAGTTCGTGGAGCTGCTCGACCTGCCGTATCGCGTCATCGACGTGGCGGCAGGGGATCTCGGTCTGAGCGCGGCCCGCAAGTTTGACTGTGAGGCGTGGATCCCGACCCAGGATAAATATCGAGAGATCACGTCCACCTCCAACTGCACGGATTTCCAGGCCCGTCGGCTGGGGATCCGTGGGCGCTTCGCCGATGGCGTACGCCCGATCGCAACCCTCAACGGCACCCTCTGTGCAGTGCCGCGCATCATCATCGCGATCCTGGAGAACCACCAGCAGCCCGATGGCTCGGTGCGGATCCCGGAGGCGCTGCGCCCCTTCCTGGGTGGACGGGAATTTCTCACCCCCGTGAACGGATAACCTCGCGGTCATGGGTTCTTCTCCGGCCGATCGCCCCGAGGGGGTCGACCCCGACTGGCAGCCCCGGCTCGTCGCGCTCGATATCGATGGGACGCTCGTCGACCACTTGGGTCACATGCCCGATGCGGTCTATGACGCGGTCCAGCGGGTGCTGGCCGCTGACACGCACGTCGTGCTCAGCACCGGGCGGGGCTGGCACGGGACCAAGCCGATCTTCGACCAGCTGGATCTGCCGCCGGGCTATGCAGTGAGTTCCAACGGTGCAGTGGTGGTGACCTATCCGCCGTCGCAGGTGATCCGCGAGGTCACGTTCGACCCGACCGATGTGTTGGACAAGGTGCAGCAGTTCGCGCCGCAGGCACTGGTCGCAACCGAGGAGGTCGGCATCGGCTATCGGGTATCGGACATGTTCCCCGACGGTGACTTGCACGGGCTGATCACCAAGGTCACCCCCGAGGAGTTGCGTTCCAAGCCAGTGACGCGCGTGGTGGTCCGCGACCCGAACAGCTCAGTGCCTGATTTCCTGGCGCTCGCCCAGCAGTTGGGTCTGCACGGGGTCAGCTATTTCATCGGGTATACGGCCTGGCTGGATATTGCCCCGGAAGGCGTGCACAAGGCGACCGGGCTTGGCGAGGTCTGCGCGCGGCTCGGCGTGGACCGCCGCGACGTGCTCGCGCTGGGTGACGGACGCAACGACATTGAGATGCTGCGCTGGGCAGGCCGTGGGGTTGCGATCGGGGATGCCCCGGATGAGGTCAAGGCCGCGGCCGATGCGGTGACCGCCCATTTCGCGGACAACGGCACGCCCTTGGAGCTCGCACGCTGGTTCTGAGTCGGTGACATCCAGGTGATCTCGTCGGCGCGCTGCGGGGGTGAGGCTCACCAGGGGGATGAGGTGCGCGCCGACGAGATCTGATCAGGCAGCCCGGCGGATTGAGGCGGGCGCCACGACAGCCCGGAAGGCCGCGAGGACCTCAGCCAGCGAGGGGCGAGGCAGGGCCTGGACCCGCGGGCGGTGAGCTTCGTTGCGGTGCCGGCGCAGGTGGCGCTTCACCGTGGACAGCGAGCACCCGAGGCGATGCGCGAGGGTCTCGAGGCTTTCATGCGGGTTGGCCAGCCGCAGGCGGACGACCTCGTCGTGATCGACGTGCCGGTTGCGTGCGGTGATGCCGGCGAGGGTGTCGAAGTCCTCGGGGGTGACGGTGATGCCCAGGCGATTGCGAATCTCGGTGCGCTGGCGAGCCGTGGTGCCGCCCGCGAAGCCGGCGACGTCGTGCTTGACCACGGCGTCATAGAGGCACCGCTGCTGCAGCGGGCAGCTGTGACAGATGTTCTCAGCCTTGCGGGTGAGCATGTTGTATTCGTGCTGCTGATCGCTGGGCGCGGAACCCGTGGGCGGTTCCTCCAGCAGCGGGTGCTGGAAAAGGGAGGCGAATTCGTGGCATCCCTGGATCACGGACTCCGGTCGGGAGGTGAAAGTCGCGCTGCTCATTGTTGCTGTGATCCCCTTGTCTGATTCAGTCTCTTCGCAGATACCGACGGGGCGCAGCGTCCCATTGGTTCCACCTGCCGCCCATCAATTGGAGGGCAACCCATGCAGGGCCTAAGCGTCGCATCCTCGACGAGATGGGAACCTGAGAGTGTCTGAGTGGCACTACCCGACTTGCTGTGAGTGGACAGGCCTAGGGATCAGTGAGTTGGCGTACTTAGACGCGATGACACGCGTCTAGGCGGACAGTTGTGCTGTGGTGGCAGCCTCAGAGGTACATGCCCGAGCCACCGGGTTTTCCGCCGTGCCCGCCCTGATGGTCGGCAGGGGGCTGCTGCCCGCCGATCTGCACGCCCGGGGGCAACGCCCGGCGCATCTGTTCCAACTGGGCACGGGCCGCCATCTGCTGCGCGAACAAGGCGGTCTGGATGCCATGGAAGAGGCCCTCCAGCCACCCGACGAGTTGGGCTTGCACGATGCGGAGTTCGGCATCCGAGGGCGTCGCGCCCTCGGCGAAGGGTTCGGTGATGCGCTCCAACTCGTCGGCCAGCTTGGGATCCAGGCCTGATTTCAGCTCCTCGATCGACGCCGCATAGACACTGCCCAGGCGCCGGCGCGACGGGTCATCCAGCGGGTTCGACTTGATCTCGTCGAGGAGCTTCTGCGTCATCGTCGCGATGCGCATCACTTTGTCAGGCTCCGGCACCATGTCGGTGACCGATTCGGGATTGTTGCCCTGCTCATCGGGCGCTGACTCGACTGCCATGCCCTGCGGGCTGACCACATAGACCTGACCATCGGAGGTCTGGCCCGCGACCACGCGGCTGCGGTCGTCGTCGCTCGGGTTCGCTTCGGGGCGCTCTTCAGTCATGCCGGCCAGTCTAAACTTGGCCCATGGCAGAAGTACGCAAGGTCACCCCTGGGCGCGGTGGGCTCATCGCAGCCGCAGTGGAGAAGGCGATGGGCGAATCGGTTCGTCCGATCACTCCCGGTGGTTCACCCAATCCGGGGAGCACAGCCAATCCGGCCGACAAACCAGGTGTTGCGGACTCGCCGATCACCGCGAGCTCGTTCCTGGTCAACGATGCGTTCCTGGTTTTCGAGCAGCCGCAGGCGGACGCAGACGACGAGGGATGAGGGGGCGTTCGCTCCTGTGCAGGGCGATCAGCAGCGCGACGACCATGCCAGCGACGGCCGTGAGCGCGCCGCCGAGCAGGAAGGCGCCACCCCAGCCGACTCCGTCAATCGCCACCCCGACCGCGGGTGCCGCCAGCGCGGACCCGGCCGTGAGCGCTGAACCGTGCCAACCGAATGCTTCACCTCGTGCTCCTTCGGGGACGAGTCGGGACAACGCCTCAGTGGTCGCTGCATAGCTGGGCGCGCAGAACAGGCCCGCGATGAACAGCCACCCGGCCATCGTGAGATCCGAACCGGCGAACATCACCGGGATGGTGAACAATCCCAGCCCTGCCACAACCAGCCACGGTGCGATCGGTCGCTGCACTGCGCCGAACGCCAACCCGCCGATTGCTGAGCCCAAGCCCCAGATCGCCAGCACCCAGCCGATGGAGCCCGCCCGGTCCATCGTGCGAAGCCCTGCGATCACCCCCAGATCGGTGGCGGTCAACGCGATCGTGGCCCCGACCGACAGTGCGAAGATTCCCAGCACGCCCGGGGTCAACCAGCGTCCAGAAGGGGCGACCGGCGCCGGATCGGTACCGGGGTAGCGCAGCGGGGGATTGACGACGAAAAGAGCCGCTCCGCCCGCCATGCACAGCAGCTGGAACACCATCAGCGTCCAGGCGGTTCCCCACCAGTGGGAGAGCACGACGGCCAGCGCGGGACCGGCCATGAAGGCCAGTTCCGCCAGCACCGAGTCCAGGGCGAACGCCGCCTTGCGCAGCGACGGGTCGACGGCGCCGAGGAGGGCCTGGCGTACCAACGAGAACACCGGAATTGAGAACAGCCCGGCCACGACGACCAAGGCCAGCAGCGCCCCATAGGGCACCCAGGGGGCGATCGACCAGCAGATCGTGCCGATCACCACCGACGGCAGGAGAGTACGCCGCAAGCCTTGGCGATCCAGCAGCCGACCTCGCCAGGGTCCTGAGATGCCGAGTGCGATCGTCGCCGCCATGCTGACCAGCCCAGCCGCCGAATAACGCGGATCGAGTCGGTCGACCACATGCAGGGTCAGCAGCACCGCCGCTCCGAACATGGGGGCGCGGCAGATCAGCCCCAGGATCAGGACCGAGCGCGCGGTCGCATTCGACCAGACCGCTCGATAGCCGGAGAAGGAGGACACTCGAGCAGGCTAAACCGCTGTCCACACAGTGTCGTACCGGTTTTCCGTTCCAGCGCGGCTCAGCGCTGACGATCCGGCAGCCCCAGCCGCTGGGCCACCTCCGCAACGACCTCCGGATCGCCGGCATAGGGCCAGGAACCCCTGGGCCAGGTCGTCACCACGTCGGTGAAGCCCAGCTCGGTCGCCCGGCCAATCTGGTCGAGGCAGAACTCCACGCTGTCGAACGAGAATCGAGGAGCGGAGTCGAGATAGAGATAGCGCTCGATTCCCTCGCCGCCGGCATCGTCGGCCATCCGGCAGAGTGTGGCAATGTTCGACCACCATGCGTCGACGGTTTCCCCGCCGAGTCCGGTGGTCGCCCAAGCGCCGTGTTCGACCGCCAGCTGGATGGCGCGCGGCCCAGTCGCCGCCACGATCAGCTTCGGTGGTGTCCGTGTCTGCCCGGCGACATTCCGATAGTCAACGAGGCGATAGAACTCGCCGTCATGGTCCACGTGATCCTCGACGAGGCTGCGCCCGAGGACATCCAGGAACTCGCGCAGTCTCCGCGTACGCTGCCCGCGGGACAGGGACTCGCCCAACACGTGCGCATCTGGTTCACCACCGGAGCCGACGCCACAGAGAATCCGGCCACCCGAGAGATCCTGCAGGCCGACGAGCTCACGTGCGAACGCTGCCGGGTGGCGGAAATTCGGCGAGGCGACCCAATATCCCAACGGAATGCGAGATGTCACCGCAGCTGCCCCGGCGAGGGTCACGACCGTTGAATACCACTCGTGGTCGTTCATCGGGTCCCAGGTCAGGTGGTCATAGGTCCACGCGTGATCGAACCCCAGTTCCTCGATCTGCTGCCACACCGGGCGGGCTTGGGCCCAAGCCAGATCCGTCAGGACGCAGACACCAACGCGCATCGGTCACTCCTTTTTTCTCAAGGGACTGACGGCTCAGCCGCCGAAGGTCAGGACGAGCTTGCCCCGGTGGTCGCCGGAGTCGAAGTATGCATGGGCCGCCGCGACCTCTGCCGCCGGATAGGTGATGGTCGGCGCAGCCGGGATCCGCCCATCGGCGATCATCGGCCAGACCTCCGCGACGACCGTTGCGCAGATCTCGGCTTTCTGCTCCAGCGGGCGTGACCTCAAGGAGGTGGCAATGACGTGATTGCGCTTGCGCAGCACGGCGTTCAAGTCGATCTCGGCTTTGCGTCCACCTTGGAGGCCGATGATGACCAAGCGGCCATCCGGCCTCAGTACGCTCACGTTGCTCTCGAGATAACGGGCCCCTTGGTTGTCCAGGATCACGTCAGCCCCGCCTGCGTCGGCAAAGGCTGCCGCCCAATCCTCGTGATAATCAACGGCCAGATCAGCGCCCAGCGCGCGGCACATGTCGAGTTTGTCGGCGCTGCCCGCAGTCGTCCAGACCGTGCAGCCGAGGGCCTTGGCGTACGGAATCGCGAACGATCCGATGCCGCCCGCACCCCCGTGCACCACGAAGGTCTCCCCGGGCTTCAACTGGGCGACGCGGGCGTTGGACAACACGGTTGCCGCCACCTCGAGTACGCCAGCCGCAGTGATCAGGTCGATCCCCGGTGGGGGCGGGATCACCTGTGGCGCGGGCACCGCGACATAGTCCGCGTAGCCGCCACCGGCCAACAACGCCACGCAAGGTTCCCCGATCTGCCAGCTCGTCACGCCCTCGGCCACTGCGGCGATGTGCCCCGACACTTCAAGACCAATGGTCTCCGAAGCCCCGGGGGGTGGGGGATAGAAGCCCTTGCGCTGCATGACATCAGCACGGTTCATTCCTGCTGCTGCGACCCTGATCAGGACCTCACCCGCGGCCGGGCGCGGGGTGGGTATCTCGGCCAGGGAGAGCACCTCCGGGCCACCTTGGCCGGAAGTGACCACGGCCTGCATCGTCGTCGGGACGTCCTGGTTCATGGCACGAGCCTATGCGGCTACCATGGGTGGGCGTGCAGGACCTCGACATTCGTTGGGCTGGCACGGGCGAGATCGCATAGTGGACTAGTGCAGCCGCCTTGAAAGCGGCCGAGCGGGCGACCGTTCCGTGGGTTCGAATCCCACTCTCGCCGCTTCATCGCTTCGCGCTGGTCGCGAAAGCACCGCCATTGCGGAGCAGGTACAGACACCACAGCGGCACAGCCCCGGAGGAGAATGGATGACTGAGGGTCACGGTCCGGCACTGGAAACCGGTCAGAGCGACGTCACGCGCCACGTCCTGAAGGCGGCACCGCCCGTGAGAGCCCTCGGGCTGGCCGCGGCCGGCAGCGTCGTCGGTGCTGTCCTGATCGTCCTGGCGGCGGCCAACAGCTGGTCCCCGCTCGTGACCGCGCTCGGGGCTGTCCTGCTGGTGGTCGGGTTGGCGCTCCTGGGTCTGGCCCTCCTCACCGCCACCAAGATGCGGGTGCAGGCGGAGTTGACGCCGCGGGGTTATACGTTCCGGACGCCTGCTGGCGTACGCGTCGGAGTCTGGGCGGATACCCACAAGGTGACGACGTCGGAGACCGGCCGCCGATTGAGTCTGCACAACCAGGATGATTCGGTGCAGGACGTGCTGTCGCCGGTGGGCGCCGATGATCCGGCGATGCAGCGGTTGATCGCCGATCTCACGGATCGGCTGACCCGCTCCCGCGGCTGATCGCCGTTCTC
>JAUNUL010000110.1 GCA_030538175.1 Propionibacteriaceae bacterium
AACAGCCAACACACCAGAGCTGGCTACCAGGAGACAAAGAACCACCCTTCTGACCTCAGGGGTGGCACACGCGATGAATCCGTCCGGCACCTTCGAGGCACGCGCTCGACCCGGCAGAGCGTGGACTCATGGGTTGAGCCCGCGGCGTCTGATCGCCTCTTGGAATCGGGGGTCAGCTGTCGCAGGTCAGCTGTCGACGTCAGATGCTGAGGTCAGTGGTGGCGAGTCGGGCGAGGGCTGCGGGGTCGCCGACCATACGGACGTGGCTGTGCGCTTGGCGGCCATAGGCATAGAGCATCAGTTCGGACGGCTTGCCGATGATGGTGACGATTTCCCCGCCGGCCATCACGCGCACGGTCTCCGGCTCCTCCGCCGACGACTCGCCGATCGATCGTTCGAGCACGATGCCGACCTCGGCCCGACGAAACAGCGCGCGGCCCATCAGCTTCATCCGACGCCACATCCAGTCCTCGACATCGTCGGGCAGCTCGCGCGGTTCGGCAGGCGAATGACCCGCGCGGCGGACGTCCTCCTGGTGGACGAAGAACTCGACGGTGTTCGCTTCTTCATCAACACCGGGAAAGGCGAACACCGACAGCCGCGCTGGGCCCCGACGCAAACGCTCCACAAGTTCCTCGAACGACCAGCGGGCCTTGACCTCGGCCATCCGTCGTTCGGTGAGCCCAGCAAGGGGCTTCGCGACAATCCCGGGCGCACCCAACGGGTCGGTCTCGCGGATCCACAGGTGCGCTGCCAGGTCGTGAGTCGTCCAGTCCCCACACAGGGTGGGCGCGTCAGGACCAGCGTGCTCAAGCGCATCACACAGTTCAGCACGTTCGGACTTCGCGAATCTCACACTGGGCAGACTACACAGCCGCACACCTGTGTGTTCGGCCCTCAAAGACCTGTCCCACGCCCACTAGGACAGGACCGACACTCAGCCACCAAGGCGTCGCTTCAGCGAGCGGGCAACCGCGCATACAGCCGGTTGCTGAACAGGGCGAGATCTTCCATCGGCATGTCCGGTTCAGCGATCGTCACGACGTATCCACCCCGCAGCAACCCCACACACTGCGGTTGCCGATCCATCCAGCCACAGCTGAACCGGTCGTGACTGGCAATGTCTCGCAGCCCCGAGGCGGCTTCATAGTCGCCCAGGGATGTGATCCGGCCCTCAACGATCGTCACCCAGATCGAGTCAGTCCCCAAGCGGACCAAGGAATAGCGCTCGTGGTGATGTTGCCCCTGGGGAAGTGGGCGGGCTTGCGGGTCCTTCCGGAGCAGATGGCGCCCAACCGAGATGGGCAGCGCTCCCCCATCAACTGGTTTGGCAAACAGGTCAGCCGGCGGCCGGGTCGCGATGCGTCCTGCCTCCGACGTGCCGGTGATCTGTTGCACGCTCACGAACGCCACGGGCACCAGAAGCAGCAGGAGCGTCGCCAACAGCCACCGATAGCCCACTGCGTCGGCCCTCGTTGCCATCGGCGAACACCCCCTTCAGTCCGTCTTCGGTCTGAGCTCTCCCGATCCGATCCCTGCTGGAACCCGTCAGATCAGGTCAGTTTTTCGATGACCAGTTCCCGTACGCGGGCGGCGTCGGCCTGGCCTTTCATGTCCTTCATGACAGCGCCGATCAACGCTCCGGCTGCCTGCAGCTTGCCAGCACGGATGCGGTCGGCGACGTCGGGGTTCGCCGCAATCGCCGCATCGACGGCCGCGGACAATGCACCGTCATCCGACACCAGGACCAGACCGCGGCTCTCGACGACCTGGGCGGGCTCACCCTCGCCGGCGAGCAGACCGTCGAACACCTGACGGGCGAGCTTGTCGTTGATGACGCCCTCGTCCACCAGCGCCTGAACAGCCGCCACCTGGGCCGGCGTCACGCCAACGTCGGCCAGGGCGACCCCGGCCTCATTGGCCCGCCGGGCGAGCTCGGACATCCACCATTTGCGGGCTGCCTGCGGAGCACACCCCGCGCGTACCGTCTCGTCGACAACATCCACCGCATCCGCCGCGACGACATCGCCGAACTCGCGTTCGGAGAACCCCCACTCCCCCGCCAGGCGCTGCAGGCGCTGTGCCGGCGGCTCGGGCAGGCTCGCCCGCAGCTCCTCGACCCACTCCCGGCTCGGGGCGACCGGCACGAGATCCGGTTCGGGGAAATAGCGATAGTCCTCCGCAGTCTCCTTGGGCCGACCCGCGGTCGTGCTCTGCGTGTCCTCATGCCAGTGGCGGGTCTCCTGGGTGATGACCCCGCCCCCATCGAGCACGCCGGCCTGCCGCATGATCTCGTGGCGCACCGCGCCCTCGACTGAGCGCAGCGAGTTCACGTTCTTGGTCTCGGTGCGGGTGCCGAACGGCACGTCCGCGCTCGCGCGCAGCGATACGTTGGCGTCACACCGCACGTTGCCCCGCTCCATCCGCGCGTCGGAGACGGCGAGCGCCTTCATCAGGTCCCGGATCGCACCGACATAGGCCTTCGCCACCTGGGGCGCCTTCGCACCAGCACCCTCGATGGGCCGGGTGACGATCTCGATGAGCGGCACCCCACACCGGTTGTAGTCCAGCAGCGAATAGTCCGCCCCATGAATGCGGCCGGTCGAGCCACCCACATGCGTCGACTTGCCGGTGTCCTCCTCCATGTGCGCGCGTTCGATCTCGACCCGGAAGGTCTCGCCGTCGACGTCCACATCGATCCAGCCGTCGAACGCGATCGGTTCGTCGTATTGCGAGATCTGATAGTTCTTCGGCATGTCCGGATAGAAATAGTTCTTCCGCGCGAAACGGCACCAATCCGCGATATCGCAGTTCAGCGCCAGACCGATGCGGATCGCCGACTCGATGGCCTTCGCGTTCGCAACCGGCATGGACCCGGGCAGCCCGAGACACACCGGGCAGGTCTGGGTGTTGGGCGGCGCGCCGAACTCGGTCGAGCAGCCGCAGAACATCTTGGAGTTGGTGTTCAGCTCGACGTGCACCTCGAGCCCGAGCACCGGGTCATAGCGATGGATCGCGTCGTCGAAGTCGACGATCTCGTACGCCGCAGTCGATCCTGTGGTCACGCGAGGCTCCCTTCGAGAGTGGGGATGCGGTCAAGCAGGGCGCCACCCCAGGTCTGCTGCAGCGAGCGCTCGAGCGCCGCACCGACGCGATAGAGACGGTCGTCCTTCATGGCCGGGGCCATGACGTGGAAGCCCACGGGCAGCTGGTCATCGGGCGACAGCCCCACCGGGAAGGACGCCGAGGCGTTGCCGGCGAGGTTGGAGGGGATGGTGCAGAGGTCGTTCTTGTACATCGCCAGCGGATCGTCCATCCGCTCACCGATGCGGAACGCCGTCGTGGGTGTGGTCGGCGACACGAGGACATCCGCCTGGGCAAACGCGTTCGCGAAGTCGCGCTGGATCAGCGTCCGGACCTTCAGCGCCGAGCCGTAGTAGGCGTCGTAGTAGCCCGCAGACAGGGCGTACGTCCCGATGATGATGCGGCGCTTGACCTCATCCCCGAACCCTTGGCCGCGCGTATGGCTCATCACCTCGTCCGCCGACCGCTCGCCGTCGTCGCCGACCCGCAGGCCATAGCGCATCGCGTCGAAGCGGGCCAGGTTGGAGGATGCCTCCGCCGGGTGAATCAGGTAGTACGCAGCCAGCGCATAGTCGAAGTGCGGGCAGGACACTTCGACGATCTCGGCGCCGAGAGAAGCCAACAGCTCGACCGTCTGGGCGAAGACCCCTTCGACTCCCGCCGCATAGCCCTCACCGCCGAGTTCCTTCACCACGCCGATTCGCATGCCCGCGACATCACCGGAGCGGGCAGCTGCGACAACATCGGGCACCGCGGCGTTGATCGACGTCGCGTCGCGCGGATCGTGGCCGCCGATGATCTGGTGCAACAACGCGGTATCGAGGACGTTGCGGGCACAGGGACCGGGCTGGTCCAGCGACGAGGCCAACGAGATCTGACCGAAGCGGGAGGTCCCGCCATAGGTGGGCTTCACCCCGACCGTGCCGGTCAGCGCGCCGGGCTGTCGGATGGATCCGCCGGTGTCCGAGCCGATGGCCAGCGGGGCTTCGAAGGCGGCGAGCGCCGCGGCCGAGCCGCCACCGGAGCCACCCGGGATCCGCTCGAGATCCCAGGGGTTGTGCGTGGGGCCGAACGCCGAGGTCTCGGTCGACGATCCCATCGCGAACTCGTCGAGGTTGGTCTTGCCCAGGATGACGATGTCGGCATCCAGCAGGCGCTGGGTGACGGTCGCGTTGTAAGGCGACACCCACCCCTGGAGGATCCGCGATCCGGCCGTCGTCGGCCCTTCGGTCCAGGTGAAGACGTCCTTCAGTGCCAGGGGTACGCCAGCCAACTCCGCACCCGCTGACCGCTTGGCGTCGACCGCCCGGGCAGCCGCGAGGGCCGTCTCGGCCCCCACGTGCACGAACGCACGGACACCTGCGTCGACCGCGGCGATCTGGTCGAGGTGGGCCTGGGTGATCTCCTCGGCGGACCGTTCACCGCTGGCGATCTGGCGGGCCAGTTCGTCGGCGCTGGCGCGCAGAATGTCGCTGCTCATGCTTCCTCTCCCAGGATGCGTGGCACGCGGAACCGGTCGTCCTCGGTGGCCGGGGCCATGCCCAGCGCCTGATCAATCGTGAGCGAGGGCTCCAGGACGTCGGCGCGGAACACGTTGGTGAGTGGTTCCGGGTGCGATGTCGGCGGCACATCCGTGGTGTCCAGGGTGGACACGCGCGCCATCGACTCGAGGATCACCTCCAGCTGGGGAGCCAGTCGGGCCAATTCCTCATCACTCAACTCGATGCGGGCCAGCTGTCCCAGCTTGGCCACCTCCGACACGGTCAGTGCCACGTTCGTTCTCCTCGTCGCCCACGCACGCTGTCAGCACGCGCCCGCCCATCGTAGTGGTGGCAGCACCAAACCGCCGCGAACCCATCTTTCGGTGGCCATGTCGGGGGCACCGCGGCCAAGACGGACGTGGGATCCACTGGAATGTCGACACTCATTGGGACAAGATGAGGGCGTGTTCCTGATCAGAGTGTCGCTGCCCGACCGCCCCGGTTCCCTGGGCGCCGTCGCCACGGCGCTCGGCAAGTCCGGTGCGGACATCCAGTCGGTCTCGATCGTCGGCCGTGACTTCGGCAAGGTGATCGACGACTTCATCGTCGAACTGCCGCTGGGCATGATGCCCGACTCCGCCGTCAGCGCCTGCACCAGCTGCGAGGACGTCGCCGTGTTGTGGTGCTCCCGCTATCCGGGTGGCGCCGGGCTCGAATCCGATGTCGAAGTGCTCGAGCGGATGCTCGCCGACCCGGATAACGCCGCCGAGATCCTGACCGAGGCCGCTCCGCCGGTATTCCACTGCAATTGGGCCGTCCTGGTCGATACGACCGCGCAACTCGTTGTCCATGCCACGACCCTGGCCCCCGATCTGGATTCTGCAGCGCTGGCCTCGATCGGTCCGTTGGATCAGGCCCGGACTCTGGATCTGGCGGCTGGCTGGCTCCCGGCTTGGGTCGAGACTGTGATCGGCGTCGTCCCGGTCGGCAGCGACCGGGCACTGATCGTGGGGCGCCATGGTGGCCCGGATTTCCTCACCGCAGAGCTCGCCCGGTTGCGTTACCTCGCCACGCTCATCGCCATGGCCTGAGCCGCTGCGCCCCGTGGGCTCTGGCGGCGTGCTCCTGTCAACGGAAGAGCGTCCAGAAATACCATCCTGCGATCGTGATGGCGATCAGGGCGAGCGTGAAGAACACCGGCGCCAGCCAGCGGCCGCGCTTCTTCTGCTTGGTGCTGGGCAGGCCCGTCGGGCCCCACTCACCGATGGTGGGGCGTACTCTCGCGGGCACTGCACCGTTGAGATTCAGGTTCGACCACATGCCGCTGAGCCTAGTCGGCCGTCGATCCGGCACGCGGCAGTCGGACAGTCACGATGGTGCCGCTGAACAGGTTGTCCTCCACGATCACCTCACCGAAGTGCCGCTCGACGATCCGCTGCGACAGCACGAGCCCAATCCCGGCGCCATCCTGTTTGCTCGAGAATGCGTTCATCTGCAGCCGGTCACTCGTGGTGGCGGTGGGCCCCCGCATGCTCCCGGCCTGGGCGCGGGCCATGCCGCGGCCCCAGTCGGTCACTGAGACACACACCCAGTCGCCTTCGGCGAACGACCGGACGTGCACATGCTTCTCCGCCGTGCACGCCAGGGCGGCCTCATCGATCGCGTTGAAGCAGAAGTTGATGATCGCCTGGCCGATCAGAATGTGTTCACCGGTGATCGGCAGCGTGCCGGGGGCATAGTCGGCCGTCACCTCGATCCCCTTCTCCGCGGCCCTGAGCTCACAGAAAAAGAGGCTTTCGCGCATGATTGCGTTCAGATCCTCCGGCGCGGCCGTGCTCTCGATCCGCTGGACATAGCGGCGCACGCTCGCCACGATCTCAGCGGTGCGATCGAGCTGCTGGCGGGCCTTGTCCAGGCCATATCGGATCTGGTCCGGATCGACCCGTCCCGCCGCCAGCCTTCCCTTGAGGCCGCTGAGATAGTTCGTCGCCGCAGCCAAGGGCTGGCCCAACTCATGGGCCAGCGTCATCGCCATGTCGCCCATGGCGTTGTACCGCGCCAGATACTGCAGGTGTGCCTGCTGGAGTTCGTTCTCCCGCTGCATCTCCACCTTGGCGGTGATATCGCGCAGGATCACGGTCGTGGAGCGGATGCCGTCGTGGGCAACGTGCTCGAGCATGGCCGACAGCCAGGCCTTGCCACCATCGCTCCGCTCGACCTCCAGCATCATCTCGATCGGTGTCTCGGGCTCGGCCGGGCCGGGGGTGGCGGGGTCGGGATCGTCGTGCCGCTGTGCCACGAGGGTCAGCACGCCGAGGTCCGACAACCGCTTGCCCACCAGATCGCCACGTTCCCGATCCAACAGCTCCGAGACGAAATGGGACGCATCGGCGATGCGCTCGCTGTCATCCAGCAACAGGATCGCCGCGGAGGCCTGCACCATGATGCGGGACAGGTAGTCGCTGGTCACGGTGAGCTGATGCTGCAGTTCCACCTCCTGGCTGATGTTGCGGAACTGCACCATCACCATCGGGCCCTCCCCGAACTGCACCAGCCTGGCCACCGCGTCGGTCAGGAAGTCCTCACCGTCCTTGGCGCGGTATTTCCAGATCCGCCGCGCGACCCCGTTGTCCACGGCCTCCTGCAGCCAGCCCACCCCCAGCTCCCGCCGGAATTGCTGTTCCTGTGCGCTCATGTGGTGGGCCTTCAACGGCCTGAGCTCCGCAAGGGAGAAGCCAAACATCCGACAGGCCGCCGGGTTGGCCCAGCGGATGTTCTTCGACTCAGCCTCGTGAATCAGGATGCCCGTCTCGCTGAGCATGGTCATCGCACGGAAGTCATCCGCCCTCGGGAACACCTTGCCCCTCCTCTGCTGTCCCGCAGCGGGGACCTTGCTGACACATGCTCCCCAGTCCTTCAGCTCGTTGCCAGTGGGGATTTCTTTACCGACAAACGGGTGCTGCCTAGGTGATTCCTTTATCGGTGACCGGGGAAGTTCCAATGGTGCCAACCCGCCGGAATTCCTACGGTGGAACCATCATCACCGAGTCACCGGAGGGACCATGACCGCACCGACCGCGAAGAAGCGTGTGAGTGCCGAACCGGAGGGCCCGGCACGAGAGGCCGCTTTTGCGAAGGCCTTGGACGTGCTCGTGGAACGCCGTGACGAATTCAACAACCAGGGCTATGTGCCCAGGGACTACATCGACCTGCTGAAGAAGGCGGGCCTGTATCGCGCATCCACGCCCAAGCGGTTCGGTGGCGACGCCATCAATCCCGCCCGCTTCCTTGAGCGGATCGAGGCCATCGCGAAGATTGATCCGGCCACCGGCTGGGTCGCGAGCTTCGGTTCGGCGCTGCAGTATTTCGCGGCGCTGCCCATCGAGACCCAGGAAGAGATCTATGCCGACGGCCCCGACCTTGTCTATGCGGGTGGGCATTTCCCCATGCAGGAGGCCGAGGAGGTCGAGGGCGGCTTCCTGTGCACCGGCAAGTGGCTGTTCGGTTCCGGCTGCGCCGGTGCTGACCTGATCGGCGTGGGACTGAAGGGTGGCCCCGAGGCGAAGGGTCGCCCGGTGACCGCGGTCTTCCCGGCTGACCAGGTCGAGATCGTCACCAACTGGGACGTCTCCGGCATGCGCGCCACGGGCTCCAACGAGTTGATCCTCGACAAGGCTTTCGTCCCCAAGTCCTGGACGTTCATCCGCGGTGGTGAGCCGCGCATCGACGAGCCGCTCAACCGCTATCCCGGCGTGGCGTACGCCGCACAGGTCCTGTCGGTCACCTCCCTCGGCGCCGCCCGCGCAGCCCTGGACTACACCCGCGAGGTCGGCGCGGCCGGCTCCTCGATCACCGGTGGCCAGAAGAAGGGCGACCGCGGCACCTATCAGATGGGTCTCGCCCAGGCCGAGGCGAAAGTACGCTCCGCCCGCGCCTTCTTCTATGAAGAGACCGAGCGGGTCTGGGCACTGGCCGAAGCCGATGCCGAGATCGACGCCGAGACCACGGCCATCCTGCGCCTGGCGACCTCGAACCTCGCCCATGTCTGCCGCGAAGCCATCCTGGCCTGTTTCGATCTCGCCGGCACCGGCGCGATCTATCGCAACCATCCGCTCCAGCGCTATCTCCAGGACGGTCTGGTTCCCGCCCA
>JAUNUL010000111.1 GCA_030538175.1 Propionibacteriaceae bacterium
CGCTTTGTCGTATGCCAAGGGCATCGGCGGCCTGCGCGCCGGCGGCATCAAGACCACCTTCACCGAGGAGTGCGAGACCGACCTGTTCGGTGAGCAGGCCGTGCTCTGCGGTGGCATGTCCCACCTGGTGCAGGCGGGCTTCGAGACCCTCGTCGAGGCGGGCTATCAGCCTGAGGTCGCCTATTTCGAGTGCCTCCATGAGCTCAAGCTGCTCGTTGATCTGATGTATGAGGGTGGCATCGCCAAGATGCGCTGGTCGATCTCCGACACCGCCGAGTTCGGTGACTATGTCTCCGGCCCGCGCGTCATCGATGACCACGTCAAGGCGAACCTCAAGCAGATCCTCACCGAAATCCAGGACGGGACCTTCGCCAAGAAGTTCATCGACGACCAGGACAACGGCGCCAAGGACTTCCAGGGCTACCGTGACGCGCACGAGACCCACCAGATCGAGGCCACCGGCAAGGAACTCCGTGGTCTGATGGCATGGGTCAAGTCGCATGACGATGACTACGTCGAGGGCACCGCTGCCCGCTGACCCGGACTGTCAGCGCTCGCTGACACGGTGGGTTGACTGAAACGGCCCCGTTGGAAGTGATTCCGGCGGGGTCGTTTGTCTGCCCCGGATCGATGGGTGGGTGGGAGATCCGAGCCGTGGGGCAGGATGGTGCCCATGCCGGATCCCGCCCCCCAGCCCGCCCGGACCGTACGCCGCACCCCGCGGCAACGCCGCCGACGCAACATCATCGCCCTCATCGTCATGCTCGCTGTGGCTGGGGCCGGACTGATCGCTGTCGGGCTGAACGCGGGCCGTTGGGGTGTGCCGGGTTTCACCTTTACCAACGAGCAGGGCTCCCACTGCCGCAATCGGTGGTTGGGGCACGAATGTTCGACGCTGACGCTGGCTGACGTGCAGAGCCACGTCCGGGCTGACCTGCCCGAGGGGACGCGGCTGCTCAGCGGCACCTGGCGGCAGACCCACGACTATGAGCTGGTCGCCCGGTTGGTGTATCCCCGGGCGGGCGCGCGGGCGGGGTGGGAGGCGTTGACCGAGAAGTACGGCGCCTGTCACGAGCGGGTGCCAAGCCCACTCGATCTCGAGTCAGGACTCTCCGGGCTGTGCGTGATGACCAATCTCGGTGGGTTCGCCGCAGGCACGGCGCCGGATTCGGAAGTGTGGCGCGTGGCGACAGCAACCCAAGCTGATGGCGACACGGTGGTCGACTTGCTGATCCGCAGTCGCTGACCTTCACAACGCACGAGCGCCGCCGGGTTTCTCCAGCGGCGCTCGTGTCGGTGTTTCGGGTGAGCTCCCGGTCCGTCGGACTCAGAGGCGAGCGGCGATCGCATCACCGATGCCGGCGGTGGTGCGACGCTCCCCGCGACGCTCGGCGATGTCGGCGTTCACGGCCTCCTCGATGCGACGTGCTTCATCGCCGCGGCCGAGGTGATCGAGCATCATCGCGGTCGACAGGATGGCCGCCGTCGGGTCGGCCAGCTGCTGGCCGGCGATGTCGGGCGCGGAGCCGTGCACGGGCTCGAACATCGACGGGAAGAGGCCCTCAGGGTTGATGTTGCCGCTGGCGGCAAGACCGATGCCACCGGTGACCGCACCGGCGAGGTCGGTGAGGATGTCGCCGAACAGGTTGTCGGTGACGATGACGTCAAACCGCGCGGGGTCGGTCGCCAGGAAGATCGTGGCCGCATCAATGTGCAGATAGTCGGTGCGGACCTGCGGATATTCCGCGGCGATCTCCTCGAAATAGCGACGCCACAGGCCACCGGCGTTCACGAGCACGTTGTGCTTGTGGACCAACGTGATGTGGTTGCGGCGCTTGGTGGCGCGCACGAACGCGTCACGGATGATGCGCTCGACGCCGAGGGCGGTGTTGACGCTGACCTCAGTGGCGATCTCGTTCGCGGTGCCTTGGCGGACGACGCCACCGTTGCCGCAATAGAGGCCTTCGGTGCCCTCGCGCACGATGAGGAAGTCCACTTCCTTGCCGTCGAGGACGTGATCGGCCAGCGGCACCGGCATGCCGGGATAGATCTTCGAGGGCCGCAGGTTCACGTAGTGATCAAAGAGGAACCGCAGGCGCAGCAGCAGGCCCCGCTCCAGGATGCCCGACGGCACGCGGGTGTCCCCGGGGGCGGCACCCACGGCGCCGAGCAGGATCACATCGGCCTGCTTCAGTTCCTCGACCACAGAATCCGGCAGTACTTCGCCCGTGCGCAGCCAACGCTCCGCGCCGAGGTCATAGTCCACCTTTTCGAAGGCGTCAGCACCGGCGACCGCGTCCAGGACCTTGAGGCCCTCAGCGACCACTTCCGGCCCGATTCCGTCCCCACCGATGACAGCCAGGGTGGGCTTGCTCTTGTTCAGGTTCGTCGACACCAGAGGAAATGTAGTGACCGGGGGAGGACTCGGGCGCTGATCTCAGGAATCCCGGTCACAGGTGTACGCGGAATTCCTCCGAGTCATGCGATATGTTCCCGCCCATGACCCTGAACTTCGATGTCCGCCCCAACCCGCAGCCGCGGTCCGCACAGGACCGGGCCGCCATCCTGGCCGATCCGGGGTTTGGGACGAGGTTCACCGACCACATGGCCGTGGCCACTTGGACTGCCGCCGACGGCTGGCATGACTCCGCGGTGGTGCCCTATGGCCCGTTCACCCTCGACCCGGCGGCCGCGATGCTGCACTATGCCCAAGGCGTGTTCGAGGGACTGAAGGCCTATCGGCACCCCGACGGCTCCATCTGGTTCTTCCGCGCCGAGGCGAACGCGCTGCGGTTCCAACGGTCTGCCCGACGGCTGGGGCTGCCCGAACTGCCGGTGGAGGACTTCCTGGAGAGCCTTCAGGCGCTGGTCCGCGCTGACCACGCGTGGGTCCCGGACCCCGCCGGCGGCGAGGCCAGCCTCTATCTGCGGCCCTACATGTTCGCCTCCGAGGCTTTCCTCGGGGTCCGGGCGGCTCACCATGTCACGTACGCCGCGATCGCGAGCCCGGCCGGCGCCTATTTCGCCTCCGGGGTCAAGCCGGTGTCGATCTGGATCACCACGAAGTATTCGCGGGCGGGTGCTGGCGGCACGGGGTCGGCCAAGTGCGGGGGCAACTATGCGTCGTCGCTGCTGGCCCAGGAAGAGGCCGCCCGCAACAACTGCGCACAGGTTCTGTTCGCCGATGCCGGTCGCCACGAGTTCGTCGAGGAACTCGGGGGCATGAACATCTGGTTCGTCCGCGGCGATGAGCTGGTCACCCCGGGGCTGACCGACTCCATCCTCGAAGGCGTGACCCGTTCCTCGATCCTGACGTTGGCGACCCGGATGGGCCTGCGGCCGGTCGAGCGCTCGGTGGGACTGACCGAACTGCTCGAAGGCATCAGCGATCGGTCGATCACCGAGGTCTTCGCCTGCGGGACTGCTGCCGTCATCACGCCGATCGGTCGGTTCGCCGATGAGTCCGGTCGGGATTACACGGTCGGTGACGGTTCCGTCGGACAGACCACATCCGCGCTCCGGCAGGCCCTCCTGGACGTCCAGTTCGGCCGGGCCGAGGACACCGAGGGTTGGCTGACGAAGGTCTGCTGACGCCGATCACGCACCGCGAGGTCTCAGCCCCTGAGAGGGACTGGCCAGATGTTGAGCGGCTGACCACACTGGGCGGGTGACCCTCAGCCAGGATTTCTATGCCCTTCCCTCGCTCGTAGCCCCGGAGACCTTCCAGGTCTATGACACGACGCTGCGCGATGGAGCGCAGCAGGAGGGCCTGCGCCTGACGGTCGCGGACAAGCTGAAGATCGCCCGGCACCTGGATGATTTCGGTGTCACGTTCATCGAGGGTGGCTGGCCGGGAGCAAACCCGGGGGACACCGCATTCTTCGAAGCGGTCCGGGCCGGTGAGATCACGCTCAAGCATTCCCTCCTCTCGGCCTTCGGTTCCACCCGCCGGGTGGGGCGTGCTGCCGCCGACGACCCGATGGTCGCAGCCGTCCGTGACTCCGGCGCTCCCGTCGCCTGTCTGGTCGCCAAGAGCCATGTTCGCCATGTCGAGCTGGCGCTGCGTACGACGCTGGCGGAGAACCTGGAGATGATCGCGGATACGGTCACTCACCTGGTCGCCGAGGGGCAGCGGGTCTTCCTGGACGCCGAGCACTTTTTCGACGGCTACCGGACCGACCGCAACTATTCCCTCGAGGTGATCCGCACTGCCGCGGATGCCGGTGCCGAAGCCGTCGTCCTCTGTGACACCAACGGCGGCATGCTGCCCTCCTGGATGCCGGACATCGTCGGCGATGCGGGGGAGGTCGGCATTGACCTGGGCATCCACTGCCACAACGACTCCGGCTGCGCTGTCGCCAACACCATCGCCGCGGTCGAGGCGGGGGCCGTGCACGTGCAGGGCACGATCAACGGCTATGGCGAGCGCACAGGCAATGCCGACCTGGTGCAGGTCGTGGCGAACCTGGAGCTGAAATACGGCTGGGAGGTCCTGCCCCCCGGCGCGTTGGCCGAGGCAACCCGGATCTCGCATGCGATCGCCGCGCTCACCAACAGCCCCAGCGCACCCCGACAGCCATATGTCGGGCAATCGGCGTTCGCTCACAAGGCTGGCTTGCACGCCTCGGCGGTCCGGGTGGATCCGATGCTCTATCAGCATGTCGACCCCGCCGTCGTCGGCAACGACATGCGCACACTGGTCTCCGACATGGCCGGGCGTGCCAACATCCAGATGAAGGGCGAGGAACTCGGTTTCGACTTGTCCGACCGGGAGCTGGCGGCGCAGGTCACCGATGTCGTCAAGCAGCGCGAAGCGGCGGGGTATTCCTATGAATCGGCCGACGCCAGCTTCGAGCTTCTGCTGCGCGATGCCACCGGTCAGTTGCCACGGCCGTTCGTGGTGCAGAACTGGCGGGTCTATACCCACTCGCACAGCCCCGAGCAGACCGACACCGAGGCGACCGTCAAGCTGACCGCCAAGGACATCGAGCGACTGTTCGTGGGGGAGGGGAACGGCCCTGTCAACGCCTTGGACCATGCCCTGCGCCGCGCGCTGGCCGATGCCTATCCGCAGGTGCTGGCGTACGACCTCACCGACTATCGGGTGCGCATCCTCGACGAGGGCCGCACGACCGACGCGACGGTCCGGGTGCTGATCGACACCACCGACGGCGAGCGGTCCTGGACCACCGTCGGTGTCGGCGAGAACGTCATCGAGGCGTCCTGGGAGGCCCTCAGCGATGCCTACCTCTATGGGCTGATCACCGAGGGCTGACCCGCAGAACCCGCCACTGCCGGATGGTGCCGGACTCTGATGCCGGACCCGCCGTTCGGGATCTGCGCAGGGGGCGGTTAGCCGATCCTGGCCAGCACGACCGGTGTCGCTGCCGGCAGTTCGTCGCCGATGGTGAGGGCGTCGGCCAGGTCTGCGAGCGCAGGCTCGAACCGCACGGGCGTATCAGTGTGCAGCGTGAACACCGGATCGCCCCGGCGTACGGCATCCCCGGGCCGGACGTGCCACTCCACGCCCGCGCCGGCCTGCACCGGATCCTCCTTGCGGGCCCGCCCGGCACCGAGCCGCCAGGCCGCCAACCCCACCGAGAGCGCATCGAGGGTCTGGGCGTACCCATCCCGGTCGGCGCGCACGACCTCCGTGTGGCTGGCCACCGGCAGCGCGGCATCAGGGTCACCCGACTGGGCGGTGATCATGGCCCGCCAGACATCCATGGCCTTCCCCGAGGCCAGCACGTCCGCCGGGTCGATGTCCCCGCGGCCGGCGCCGGCCAACATCTCCCGGGCAAGGGCCAGCGTCAGCTCGACCACGTCGGCCGGTCCACCGCCGGCGAGCACCTCCACCGATTCCCGGACTTCCAGGGCATTCCCGGCCGTTCGTCCCAAAGGCGTGGCCATGTCGGTGAGCAGTGCCGTCGTGCGTACGCCGGCATCGGTGCCCAGGCCGACCATCGTGCGGGCCAGCTCTGCGGCCTGCTCGGTGGTCTTCATGAACGCTCCCGAGCCGACCTTGACGTCGAGAACGAGCGCCCCGGTGCCCTCGGCGATCTTCTTGCTCATGATCGAGCTGGCGATCAACGGGATGGATTCCACGGTGCCGGTGACATCGCGCAGGGCGTACAACTTCTTGTCCGCAGGCGCGAGACCCGTGCCGGCGGCGCAGATGACCGCGCCGATCTGGTCGAGGATCGCGAGCATCCGCTCGTTGGTCAGGGCTGCCTGCCAACCTGGGATCGATTCGAGCTTGTCGAGGGTGCCGCCGGTGTGGCCGAGCCCTCGCCCGGAGAGCTGGGGGACCGCCACACCACAGGCGGCGACGAGCGGGGCCAGGGGGAGGGTGATCTTGTCTCCGACCCCGCCGGTGGAGTGCTTGTCGGCGGTGGGTCGGCCGAGGCTGGCGAAGTTGAGCCGCTCACCGGTGTCGATCATCGCAGCGGTCCACCGGCGCAGCTCGCGCGGCTCGAGACCGTTGAAGAAGATGGCCATCGCCAGCGCGGACATCTGTTCGTCGGCTATCTGACCGGCCGTGTAGGCCCGGATCAGCCAGTCGATCTGGGGATCGGTGAGGGCGTCGCCGTCCCGTTTGGCGCGGATCAGGTCGACGGTGTCGAAGCGAGCCATGTCGCTGGTGTTCATGGGTGGCAGTATGCCGGTCCCGGCAGCCGGCACCTATAGGGTGGGGGAATGCGCGTCGCACGCTTTTCCACCGGGGCAGACCCGGTCTTTGGTCTTGTTGAGCTCGCCGAGGACGGCGGGGATCATCCCGACACCGTGGCGGTGATCAGCGGTGACCCGTTGGCCACCTCGGTCCAGTTCACCGGGGAACGTCACGCCCTGGCCGATGTTCGCCTCCTGGCGCCGGTGATTCCGCGGAGCAAGGTGATCGCGGTCGGCCCGAACTATGCCGAGTTGGCGAAGGATCTGGGCCAGGAGTTGAGTGACACCCCCGTCACGTTCTTCAAGCCGAACACTGCGGTGATCGGGCCGGACGAGGCCATCATCTATCCGGATTTTTCGTCCGAAGTCGGGTTCGAGGGCGAGCTCGCGGTCGTCATCGGCCGGATCTGCAAGGAGGTCCCGCCGGAGCGGGTCCAGGACGTGATCTTCGGGTACACGGTCGGCAACGACGTGTCGGCCCGGGACATCCAGTTCAACGAGGCACAGTGGAGCCGGGCCAAGGGCTTCGACACCTCCTGCCCCCTGGGTCCGTGGATCACCTGTCACCTGTCGGTGGAGGAGGCGCAGAATCTGCGCATCACCACGACCCTCGACGGTGAGGTCCACCAGGACGCCTCGACCTCGCAGATGAACCATTCGATCCGGGATCTGGTCTCGTTCATCTCGGGTTATATGACCTTGTTGCCCGGTGACGTCCTGTTGACCGGCACCCCCGGTGGTGTGGGCCTCATGGAGCCCGGGCAGACCGTCAGTGTCAGCATCGAACAACTCGGCACGCTCACCAACCCGGTGGTCGCCAGCCGCACCAACCCCGCAGGAGCTCAGCAGTGACCGACGCCCACGCGTCCACCAGTGAACATGTCAGCACGGTTGATGAGTCGGAGGTGCTCGGGGGGATCGAACCGCATGAGGTTCGCGTACGCTTCCCACCCTCGCCCACCGGCAATCTGCACGTGGGCAACGTCCGCAGCGCCCTGTTCAACTGGGCCTTCGCCCGCCACTTCGGTGGCACGTTCGTGCTCCGGATCGAGGACACCGACGTCGCCCGCAGCACCGAGGAGTCGCTGCAGGGCGTTCTCGACGCGCTCGACTGGCTCGGTCTGCAGCCTGACGAAGGACCGGTCCAGGGCGGCCCGTATGCGCCGTATGTGCAGTCGGCTCGCCGGGAGGTGTACGCCGACATCGTCGCGCAGCTGATCGAGGGTGGCCATGCCTATCGCTGCTATTGCACCCGCGAGGAGTCCGAGGAGCGGATCGCGGCGGCCGGGGGTGACGCCCAGGGCGGCTATGACGGGCACTGCCGCACGCTGAGCGACGAGCAGGTCGCCGCCTTCGAAGCCGAGGAGCGGGCGTTCGTCGTGCGCATGCGCATGCCCGATCGCGACATCACTTTCCATGACCTCGTGCGTGGGGAAATCACTTTTGGTGTCGGGCATGTCCCGGACTATGTGATCGTGCGCGGCAACGGTGATCCGCTCTACACGCTGGTCAACCCGGTCGACGATTCACTCATGCGGATCACCCACGTCCTGCGCGGTGAGGACCTGCTGTCGTCCACCCCGCGCCAGATCGTGCTCTATGAGGCGCTGGCCGCGCTCGGGATCGGGTCGGGCCGCACGCCGATGTTCGGTCACCTGCCGATGGTGATGGGGGAGGGCAACCGCCGCCTGTCCAAGCGGGATGCCGGTTCGGGGCTCGCTGAGTATCGCGAGCGGGGCTTCCTGCCCGAGGGGCTGTTGAACTATTTGGCGCTGCTGGGCTGGGCGATCGCCGAGGACCGCGACGTGTTCACGATGGCGGAGATGGTCGAGGCCTTCGATATCCGCCGCGTCAGCGGCAACCCGGCCCGCTTCGATCCGAAGAAGTGCGAGGCGATCAACGCCGCCCACATCCGGATGCTGTCGGACGCCGAGCTGGTGCCGCATCTGGTGCCGTTCATGGTGGCGGCCGGGTTGGTCACCGATCCGCCGCAGGCCGATGAGCTCGCGAAGCTCGAGGGGGCAACGCCGCTGATCAAGGAGC
>JAUNUL010000112.1 GCA_030538175.1 Propionibacteriaceae bacterium
GGATCAACCCGGGCGACAAGGTGCACCGTCTCGAGACCATCGTCAAGGTCACGTCCGGCTCCACCCCGGAATGTGCCCGTTTTGTTGATGATCTGTATCGACTCGTCGTCACCGCCGGCACCCACCTCGCCCCGTCGATCAAGGTCGCCGAGGCGGCCAAGGTCATTGAGAACACCCAGCGTGATGTGAACATTGCTCTGATCAATGAGCTCGCGGTGCTGTTCAACACGATGGACATCGACACCCAGGCTGTGCTCGAGGCGGCTGGGTCGAAGTGGAACTTCCTCAACTTCCGCCCCGGCCTGGTGGGCGGACACTGCATCGGTGTCGATCCCTATTACCTGACCTTCAAGGCCGAGGCAGTCGGGCACAATCCCGAGGTGATCCTCGCCGGTCGTCGGATCAACGACTCCATGGGGACCTATGTCGCCAGCCGACTCATCAAGACGATGTCGCGAGCCGGGCTGCCGGTGGCGGGTGCCAAGGTCCTCATGATGGGCCTGACCTTCAAGGAGAACACCCCGGATCTGCGCAACACCCGAGTCGTGGACATCATCGAGGAACTCACCGATTACGGCGTGCAGGTCGACGTTTTCGATCCTTGGGCGGATGCGGCTGAGGCACAGCACGAATACGGCGTCACGCTCATTGAGCAGCCGACACCTGGCAGCTATGACGCGATGATCGTCGCCGTTGCCCACAACGAGTTCGTCGAGCTTGGCGCCGAGGGCATCCGTGCCCTGGGCAAGCCCGAGGGCAACCTGCTCTATGACCTCAAGTACGTCGTGTCGGCCGACGACGCCGACCTTCGCCTCTGACCCGGACAGGATCCACACATGCGTTTGCTGATTACCGGCGGGGCCGGCTTCATCGGTTCCAATCTCACCTTGATGGCCCGTGCCGCCGGCCATGACGTGGTGGTGCTTGACGACCTGAGCACCGGCTACCGGGACAACCTGCCGGCCGACGTTGAGTTCGTGGAGGCGTCGCTCCTCGACGCCACTGCGGTCAACAAGGCCGTAGCCGGTGCTGACAGCATCGTCCACCTGGCAGCCCTCGGCAGCGTCCCGCGGAGCATCGCCGATCCCATGCGGAGTCATGACGTGAACGTCAACGGCACCCTCGGGGTGCTGGAGGCAGCACGTGCCAACGATGTCTCACATATCGTGGCGGCGTCCTCCAGCTCGGTCTATGGCAAGAACCCGGCCCTGCCCAAGCATGAACGCGAGTGGGTTCGGCCGATGAGCCCCTATGCGGTCACCAAGCTGGCGGGGGAGCAGTATCTGCTGGCCTATCAGGAGTCGTTCGGCATCAAGTCGCTGGCGTTCCGGTTCTTCAATGTCTATGGTCCGCGGCAGCGCCCGGGGCATGTCTATGCGGCGGTTATCCCTGTCTTCATGGATGCCCTGCTGCGCGGCCAACCGCTGCCGGTCAATGGCACGGGTGAGCAGTCCCGAGACTTCACGTTCGTCGAGACGGTCTGCAGCGTTCTGTTGCAGGCAGCGACGAATAAGACGTCACACGACGAGCCGGTGAACCTTGCCTTCGGCACGAACACTTCCCTGTTGTCACTCATCGACCAGTTGCGTGACCTCACCGGCATCGACCCGGTCGTGGAACACCGTGAACCGCGCCGCGGTGACGTGCCGCACTCCCAGGCCGACAATGCTTCCCTGCGTGCGCTCTTCCCCGAGATCGAGCCGGTCGAGATGACCGAGGGGTTGGCCAAGACTTGGGAGTGGCTGAGCGAATGGTCGCGTACGCGCTAGGAGACCTCCGCACGCCACCACTGGCCAATGCGGCGCCGGCCATCATGCGGCCGGGAGGGCGCGCGCTCGTCTAGTCTCAGCCCATGCGCATAGCGATCATCTCCCTGCACACGTCCCCGTACACCGCCCTGGGCACGGGGGACGGGGGCGGCATGAATGTCGTTGTCCGGGAGACGGCAGAGTCGCTCGGACAGCTCGGACAGCTCGGGCATCGCGTCGAACTTTTCACTCGGCGCGATGACCCGGAGACACCCGATGTTGTCGAGATGGCGCCGGGCGTACGCCTGCACACCTTGGACGCCGGCCCCGCGAAACCATTGCCGAAGAGCCGGATCGATGACTATCTCGACCAGTTCACCCACGGTCTGCGGCGCCGCGTCGGCGAACTTGCTGCGATGGCAGAGCCGGTCGAGCTGATCCATTCACACCACTGGATGTCGGGAGTCGCGGCGCTGCCGGTGGCACGCGAACTCGGCGTACCGCACCTGCTGAGCTATCACTCGGTCGCGGCCGAACCAGGGCACCCCCTGTCGGAGGGCGAACCACCCGAGTCTCCCCGCCGCCTCCCGGGGGAGGCGCTGATCGCGCGCGAATCGGATCTGATCGTCGCGGTCTCCAAGGCCGAGGCGCGCACGGTGATCGAGCGTTGTGGCGCCGATCCGGCGCGGATCGCTGTGTTGCATCCGGGGGTCGACACCAACCTGTTTCGCCCGATCGCGCCCGGGGAGACCTCGTGGCGCTGTTGCGACATGGGGCGGCCCTTCGTGCTGTTCGCCGCCCGCCTCCAGCCGCTGAAGGGGCCCGATCTCGCGCTGGAGGCACTGGCCCGGATCGATCCGCAGGTGCGTCCGCACCTGGTCATCGCTGGTGAGGTCTCGGCTGACTTCGCCGATTATCACAGCGAGATCGAGCGACTGGCACACGGACTGGGCGTCGCCGGCGACGTGATCTATTCGGGCTCGCGACCCCGCGCTGAGTTCGCTGCGATGATGCGCAGCGCGCGGTTGATTCTGGTTCCTTCGCATTCGGAGACCTTCGGTCTGGTCGCGCTGGAGGGCGCCGCTTCGGGCGTGCCAGTGATCGCCTCGGCGGCCGGTGGTCTCATCGAGTCCGTCGAGGACGGGCGGACGGGGATTATCGTGCCGACCCGTGACCCCCAGGACTGGGCCGACGCCATCAGCCGTTTGCTCACCGACCGTCAGGAGCATGAACGGCTCTCGTTCGGTGGTCTCGCCCGCGTCCAGGGCCAGGACTGGCTGACGGCCTCCGCGCGGTTGGCGGAGCTCTATGCGACGCATATCGCGACGTCCGCTGCCCCTGCTCCTGCGCACCATGGGGAGACGGGTCGATGAGCCTGTTCGCCGGGGCCCGGTCGGTGTTGTTCGTCCACGCTCATCCCGATGACGAAACGCTCGCGACGGGGGCGTTGATCGCTTGGCTCGTCGCCCAGGGGGTGACGTGCCGGGTGCTCACGGCGACCAGGGGGGAGCGGGGCGAGTTGGTCGCCGGTCGTTTCCCCGATGGCCTGGCCGGGGAGGATTTCGTTGCGCGCCGCACGATCGAGCTCGCTGGCGCCCTTCGCGAGCTGGATGCGGGCGAGCCGGAGTTCCTCGGTGAGGGGCGGGCGCGTGCCGCAGGGCGGCCCCCACGCCGCTATCAGGATTCGGGGATGCGGTGGGTACGCGAGGGTCTCGCTGGCCCCGCCGAGGATTCCGGGCCCGACTCCCTGACCGCTGCCGACGCTGCTGAGGCAGTCGCGGATCTCGTTGCCGCCATCACCGCCGCTGCGCCCGACCTCGTCGTGACCTATGACGCGGCGGGTGGCTATGGGCACCCGGATCACATCCGAGTCCACGAACTCAGCCAGCGCGCGTGTGCCGAGGCCGGCGTACCCCTGCTCGAGCTGATCTCCGATCCCGACGCACCGGGGGAATGGCACGATCTCGCGGACCAACAACCGGTCGTGGCGGCAGCGCTCGAGCACCACCAGACGCAACTGACCGTCGACGGTCGCGATGTCGTCCATTCGGGCGGCCAGCGGGTGCCGATGCAGCTGCGGATCGGAGTACGCCCCAGCGCATGACCCCGGTCATGGGTCCGGGGGCCAACCCGTGCCGGAAAGCACGGCGGCGCGCCACCGCCTGGGGATAGCGTCAGAGTGTCTCAACCCCCAGGAGCCACCATGATCGTCGCCGAGAACATTGCCCACGCCTATCAAGCAGGTGACCGGCAGGTGCCGATCCTGCACGGCATCAGCCTCCACGTCCGCGCCGGCGAGATGGTCGCCGTTATGGGCCCCTCGGGCTCGGGCAAATCAACGCTGCTCTATTGTCTGGCCGGCCTCGTGCGCCCCACCCAGGGGGACACCGTGCTCGGCGGGACGCGGCTTTCATCGCAGAACGACACCGAACTGGCGAAGATGCGCCGGGCCCAACTCGGGTTCGTGTTCCAGTCCTATAACCTCATGCCGACCCTGTCCGGGTTCGAAAACGTCGCCCTGCCGTTCCGGCTGGGCAAACAGCAGGTGCCAACGGAGAAGATCAACCAGACCCTGGCCACCGTCGGGCTCGCCGAACGCGCCCACGCCCTGCCCTCGCAGATGTCCGGTGGGGAGCAGCAGCGCGTGGCCCTCGCCCGCGTGCTTGCGATGCGGCCGCCAATTGTGTTCGCCGACGAACCCACCGGCGCCCTGGACACCCGCACCGGCGTGACCATGCTCAATGAGCTCGTCGATCTCGCTCACGGTGAGGGGCACTGTGTGCTGACCGTCACCCACGACCCGTCGGTCGCTGCACGATGCGATCGCGTCCTCTTCCTGTTCAACGGCACCCTCGCCCACTCCGAACAACAGCCGTCGGTCGACAAGGTGTCGACGATCATGGCTGACCTGACCGCTCAGCTCGAGCGCAGCCGCGACGAGGCCGGGCGATGAGGCAGGTCTATCTCGCGGAGATCAAGAACTCCTGGCTCACCTGGCTCGGGGTCAGTCTGACGTTCGTCGCCGCCAACTATGGTCTTGCGGTCGGCTTCCTCTATGTGGCGACGGGCATCAAGGGGTACGCCGCCGGTGTCCTGTCGGCGGTGAACCTCGGCCAGCTCGCGGCGATCGGCGGGGTCAACATCCTGTTCGGTGCCATCGTCGCGGCCGTGGTGATCGGGTCCTCGACCGCCTTGGTTATCGCGGCACGCCGGGGCGCGTTCGCTCGTCTCGCGCTTGCCGGGGCGACCCCGGGACAGGTCGTGCGGGTCGTCATGAGCCAGTTGGTGGTGGTGACGCTCGCCTGTGCGGTCGTGGGCGACATTCTGGCCGCGGTCCTGTTCCCGTTCTATCTCGACGCGGAGGCTGCCGACCGGGAGATGGCCGTGCCGAAGGTGGGCCAGGCGCTGTGGGCCTATCTTGCGGCGAACCTCCTGTGCGTCGGCATGGCACTCATCGGCGGGTGGCGGCAGGCGCGAGCGGCCAGCCGGATTCCCCCTGTCGAGGCGCTGCGGCCGGTGCGGGAGACACCGGCGGCCACCCGACGACGGCGCTGGATCCTGCGCGGGCTGGCGATCGCGGGGTGCCTGCTGGTGATCATCGGCTCGTTTGTCGTCTTCCCCGGGATCGCGACAGTGGCTGGGCCCGACGCAGGTGACCTCGCCTTCCAGCTCGCGGTGCTCCTGCTCGTGGTGACCGGACTGGCGATCGCAGTCGCCGGGCCCTCGGCGTTGGCCGGTTTCGCCAGCGCCTGGGCCAGCCTCATTCCCAGCCCCGGTGGCGTGTGGCATCTCGCCCGCACGACCCTGCGGGTGCGTGCCGAGCGGTTCGCCCGCAGCGTGACGCCGATCATGTTCGCCGTCGGGCTGATGGCCGGCATGATCGCCACCATCGGCACCCTCGAGGCCAGCATGCTGGCCGCAGGGCGGGAACTGGTCCTGTCGTCCGCCGGGCCTTTCGCCATCTTCACGCTCGTCGGCGCCCCGCTGATCGTCTCCGGGGCTGGTGCGGTGGGTGGGCTCGTCATGATGGCCCGCCAGCGCGATGCCGAGTTGGCACTCGCATCCATCGTGGGGGCCACCCCTCGCCAGCGGATCTTGACGTCGTTGTTCGAGGCCCTGTTGATCACGGTCACCGGCGTGATCGCGGGGCTGTTGATGGCTGCGGTCGCAGTGGTCTTTCTCGCTTTCGCCGTCAACCTGTTGCTCGGGGTCTCGGCCGTCCAAGTGCCGATGGTCTTCTTCGGTTCCGTTATCGCCGTCTGCCTCGCGATCGCTGTCGCTGCCACGGTGGGTCCGATCATCCCCGCCCTGCGCAAGCCCGCCCCTGCGGTGATCGCGAAGCTCACCGCCGAATAGCCCGCGAGCAGGGACCACGATGTGTCAGCTGCGCGTGGCACACTGGGCCACCGTGGACCCCCTTGTGCTGCACTTCCCGAATATCGACCCGGTCGCGTTCCGCCTTGGACCGTTGACGGTTTATTGGTATGCGGTGATGTATCTCGTGGGCTTCGCCCTGGGCTATGTCCTGCTGCGTCAGCGGCTGAAGCATGCCCCGTTCAACCGGATCGTCGACCCCAAGCCATGGACACGGGATTCGATCGAGGACCTGCTGTTCATCGCCATGCTCGGCGTGATCCTGGGTGGACGGTTGGGCTATTGCCTGTTCTATAAGCCCGCCTATTATTTCGCCAACCCGCTGGAGATCCTCTATCTGTGGGAAGGCGGCATGAGCTTCCACGGTGGGGCGCTCGGCGTCATCCTCGGGATGCTGTTGTATGCGTGGCGCGTCAAGCGGCCGCTGCTGGAGGTCGCGGACTTCCTCGTGCCGGCGGTCCCGACCGGGCTGGCCGCCGGTCGGCTCGGCAACTTCATCAACGGTGAGCTCTGGGGACGGGTCGCCAGCCCGGATCTGCCGTGGGCGATGATCTTCCCCGGTGCGGGGCCCGACCCCCGGCATCCGTCGCAGATCTACCAGTTCCTCGGGGAGGGGCTGCTGTTGGCCGTGCTGTTGTGGGCGTACGCCCGGCGCGAGAGGCCACGGGGCGCGGTGTCTGCCGCGTTCCTGGTCGGCTATGGGGTCTTCCGCTTCGTGGCCGAGTTCTTCCGGGAGCCCGATGACTTCCTCGGCCGGCTCGGGTTCGGGATGACCATGGGACAGTGGTTGTCCCTGCCCATGATCGTTGCCGGCATCGTGCTGTGGCTGTGGGCGCGCAGGTTCAACCTCCATCCGCCGATCGCCGAACGGAGCCCCCGCCACGTCGCGGCTGATAGCTCTGAGGAGCCGGAGTCCGCGACCGAGCCGGACGAGCCGAAGGCCTGAGTCGGCCAACGGAACTGAGGATCGGAAACGTCGATTGATCGTGTCAGGATGGACCCCATGAGTCCAGACGTTCTCGCTGGTCGCTATGAGCTGACCGAGAAGATCGCGAGTGGCGGCATGGGCCAGGTGTGGCGCGGCCGTGACCGCGTCCTCGAGCGCATCGTGGCGATCAAGACGGTGGACCTCGCGGCCCAGGAATCGACCGCGCGTGAGCGCTTCCGGCGGGAGGCCATCGCGACGGCCGGGCTGTCGGCACCCAACATCGTGCAGGTCTATGACGGTGGGGTGGACGACACCACGGCCTATCTGGTGATGGAACTCCTGACCGGGCCGACGTTGGCGCGGGTCATCCACGACCACGGACCGATGGGCATCGAGGAGGGCATCAAGGTCTCCCTCGAGGTGGCCCGAGCGCTGCTGACCGCGCACCGGGTCGGGATCGTGCACCGCGACATCAAGCCTGGCAACGTGATGTATCACCACGATCAGGTCAAGCTCGTCGACTTCGGCATCGCGCAGTTCGCGCGCAGCCTCGGCGCCGCGCTCACCGCGCCGGCCACCGCACTGGGGACTGCGGCGTACATGTCTCCCGAACAAGCCACCGGCGAAGGCGCGACGGACAAGTCGGATTGGTATGCGCTGGGTTGCCTGATGACCACCATGTTCACCGGCAACCCGCCGTTCACTGGTGAGGCGCTGGCAGTGGCCAACCAGCAGATCAACGCCAAACCGCCCTATCTGTCGGACCGCCGCAGCGATGTGCCGCTCGCCCTCGATCGCCTCGTGGCGGGTCTGCTCGCCAAGGAACCGGCGGATCGGCCCACCGGGGACGAGGTCGTGGAGGAGTTGCGCCAGCTCTCCGTGCGACGTGGTGACGATGCCGACCCCAACGCGAGCACCATCCTGCTGGCCGGTGCCGCGGGTGCGGCGGGGGTTCCCGATCCGACCGCCGTCTATGCCGAGAGCAACGTCAGCCCCTGGGCGCGGCCTGATGAGCGTCGGGCCAGCTATCGGGAGAGTCCCGCAGAGCCTGCGCCCAGTGCGCCGCCCGTCCGTCCGGTTCCACCACCTCCGGTCGTCCGTGATCAGCGCACCGCCCGCGATCGGAACGGGACGCCGATCGGCCTGGTGGTCACCGTGATCCTGTTGCTGTTGGCCGTGGGGGTCGCTGGCGCCTATCTGCTGTTGGGCAACCGTCCGAACCCCGCCCCGGTCGCCCCCACGCCGACGGTGACCGCCCAGCCCACGTCGACGCCCACACAGTCCGTCCGGCCCACGACCACCCGACCCACCGTGACATCGGTGCGGCCGACCCCGACGATGCGGCAACCAACACCCACGATGACCACCACCGAGCCTGAGCCCACCTCGGCGCCGCCGACCAGCGAGCCGACGACCACCAGCCCCTCGACGACCGAGCCAACCTCGGATGGCAATCAGGGGGCCTCGGGTGAGGCCGGCGTGCAGAACGCCATCTCGGGTGTCAACCGCGCTTATCGACCAGCCCTGCGCGCAGGGTGGGCCGAAGCCAAGCGTCTCGGGGACCCCCAATTGTTCGAGACCCTGGCTGACCGACTGCAGGCCCAGGGCGTGCTATCGAAAAAGGAAAACAAGGCTTTGATCAAGGCAGTGAATGCGGA
>JAUNUL010000113.1 GCA_030538175.1 Propionibacteriaceae bacterium
AAGCGGACCGGCACATGGCCAAACCGCCAAAGTCAGAGAGAATGACCTCATGAAGCCACAAATGATCGCGCGCTGTGTGCTCGCCGGAATGATGCTGGCGGCGTTCATGTTGCGTTCGCCCATCACCGCAGTGCCCCCGGTGCTCAAGGCGTTGGCCGACGATCTGGCGCTGAACGCCACCGCAGCCGGGTTCGTGTCGACGCTGCCGCTGCTGTGCTTCGGGGTGTTCGCGTTCGTGACACCGTTCCTGTCCGCGAAGTTGGGGGTCGAACCCACCCTCTGGGTCGCGATCATGCTGGTGATCATCGGCATCGGTGTGCGCATGATCGTCGATGTGGGCCCGTTCTTCCTCGGCACCCTGCTGCTGGGGCTCGGGGTCGCGATCGGCAACGTGATCGTGCCGGCGCTGGCCCGCACGTGGTTCGCGGCGCGGCTGGCGTTCGTGATGGGGCTCTATTCGGTCACCCTGCAGACCAGCGGGGCCCTGGGCCCCCTGGTCACCTCGATCGGCGGCGGCATGGGCTTCACCTGGTCGGCCTCCATCGGGTTCTGGATCTTCCCGGCGATCATCGCCCTAGGGGTGTGGTCGATCGTCAGCCTGATGGTGCGGCGCCAGACCCACAACCAACCACATAAGGGCGCCCAGCCCACCGGTCTGCGACACGTCGCGGGCACCAAGCTCGCCTGGATCATCACCTTCGTGATGGGCGTGCAGTCGATGCTCTTCTATTCGTTGCTGACCTGGTTGCCGACCCAATTCCGCGCGATCGGCGCCACGGATACCCAGGCGGGGCTGCTCCTCACCGCGTTCACCTTGCTCGGCTTCCCCGGTTCGTTCATGGCCCGATTGGTGACCGTCAACCCGAAGGCCCCCCGCAACCTGATCATCATGTTCTCGATCTATGTCACAGGCATGGTCTTGCTCTGGATCGGTACGCCGACGCTCGTCCTGGTGGGCGCTACCGTCGCGGGTCTGTGCCAGGGCATCTGTCTCGCCATGGCGCTGACGTTCATCGCGCACCAGGCCAACCCCGCCGATGTGCCGGCGACCTCGGCGCTCGCCCAGGGCGTGGGCTATCTGATCGCGGCCACCGGGCCGGTATTGGTCGGCTACCTCTATCAGACGACCGGCAGCCTCAAGCCGGGCGAGGGCCTGCTCATTGCCTTGTCGATCCCCTTGACGATCGGTGCCGTGTATGTCGCTCGCTCCATCCGGCCTCGGCATGATGAAGTGGAAGTGTGACTGATCCTGACGCCGACCTGAGCCCCGCGGAGCGCATGGCGCGCTTCCGGGAACGCCAGAAGACCCCCATGCTCAACGAGTTCTCAGCGGCCTATGGCTTCGAGTTCGACGAGTTCCAGCGGGCGGCCTGTGTGCATATCGAGGACGGTTCGGGCGTACTCGTTGCGGCGCCGACGGGCGCGGGCAAGACGATCGCGGGCGAATTCGCGGTCTACATGGCCATCCAGACCGGGCGCAAGGCCTTCTATACGACCCCGATCAAGGCGCTGTCGAACCAGAAATACCACGATCTCGTGTCCCGCTACGGCGCGGATTCCGTGGGCTTGCTGACCGGTGACACCTCGATCAATCCCGAGGCATCGGTCGTTGTGATGACCACCGAGGTCCTGCGGAACATGATCTATGCCGGTTCGTCGACGTTGAAGAATCTCGGCTATGTCGTGATGGACGAGGTGCACTATCTCGCCGACCGCTTCCGGGGCGCGGTGTGGGAAGAGGTCATCATCGGCCTTGCCGAATCGGTGGTCGTCGTCGCGCTGTCCGCGACGGTGTCCAATGCGGAGGAGTTCGGCGACTGGCTGGCCGAGGTCAGGGGCCGGATGGAGATCGTGGTGTCGGAGCGACGCCCCGTCCCGCTCTATCAGCATGTTCTGGCCGGCCGGCGACTCTATGACCTGTTCGACGATGTGGCCCCGACGGCGGTGCTGGACGGCACCCGGGTGCGGGCTGATGTCAACCCGGCGCTGCTGCGGCTGTCGAAGGACGAGTCCCGCGGCGTACGCGACGACGCCCGCAACCCGCGCGGTCGATCGGGTCGCGGCAAACGGGCCCATGGGCACGGCTCCGGGGCTTATGGGGGAGCCGCGCATCGTGATCACCGGGATCGCAGCCGTTATCGCCCGCCGAGCCGGGCCGACATGATCGAAACCCTGGACCGGTCCGATCTGTTGCCGGCGATCGTGTTCATTTTTTCCCGCGTCGGTTGCGATGCAGCGGTCAAGCAGGTGCTCGGATCGGGCGTACGCCTCACCAACGCAACCGATCGCGCCCACATCCTCGAGATCGTCGACCGGCACATCGTCGGACTCTCCCCGGCGGATCTGGATGCGCTGGACTACGACGTATTCCTGGAGGCTCTGCTCCGCGGTGTGGCAGCCCACCACGCCGGGATGCTGCCGTCCTTCAAGGAGTGCGTGGAGGAGTGCTTCGTCAACAACCTGATCAAAGTCGTGTTCGCAACCGAGACCTTGGCGCTCGGCATCAACATGCCAGCCCGGTCGGTGGTGCTGGAGAAGCTCGTCAAGTTCAACGGTGATGTCCATGCCGACATCACCCCGGGGGAATACACCCAGCTCACCGGTCGTGCCGGCCGCCGCGGCATCGACATCGAGGGTCACGCGGTCGTGCTGTGGCAGCCCGGGATGGACCCACGCGCGGTCGCCGGGCTGGCATCGCGGCGCACCTATCCGTTGAAATCCTCGTTCGCGCCGACCTACAACATGGCGGTCAACCTGGTCGGCGCCGTCGGTCAGGACCGGGCGCGGATGCTGCTGGAGCAGAGCTTCGCCCAGTTCCAGTCCGACCGGGCGGTCGTCGGGCTGTCACGGGCGATCCAGCGGAACACCGATACCGCCCAGCGATTCTGGTCGCAGACGGCGTGCGATCTGGGTGATTTCGAGGAGTACGCCCGCCTGCGCGCCGAGATCTCCGAGGTCGAGGCAGAGGCCGCCCGCAGCCGCAAGGCTGATAAGCGTGCGGAGACGTTGGACGCGCTGTTGAAGCTCGAACCGGGGGACATCATCCATGTGCCCAGCGGCAAGTCGCAGGGGTGGGCGGTCGTGATCGACCCGGGCGTACGCTCAGCCAACACCGAACCGCACCCGCTCGTGATGGGGGAGGACCGGCATTCGCGCCGGCTCACCCTGTCCGACTTCCCCAGCCCACCGCCGGTCGCCGGGCGCATGCGGATCCCCAAGAAGTTCCACATCAAGGATGCCCACGCGCGACGCAGCCTGAACGCCGCGCTGCAAGCCCGACTGGCCGATATCGACCGCAACCCGGCCCGCTGGCGATCCGGACCCGTCGACGAGGAGATCGCGGCCCGGATCGCGGAGCTCCGCGGGCAACTCCGGGATCATCCCTGCCACCGCTGCCCGGACCGCGAGGAGCATGCCCGCTGGGCGGAGAAAGCGCTGCGGGCCGAGCGGGACAACCGGGACATCAAGGCGCGGGTCGAGCGGCGCACCAACACGATCGCGCTGCAGTTCGACAAGATCTGCCAGGTGCTGGAGTCGATGGGTTATCTCCGACCCGGCAACGACGGGATGCTGCGGGTCAGTGACGAGGGCCGCATGCTCGCCCGGATCTATGCCGAGCTCGATCTGGTGACCGCGGAGTGCATCCGGCGAGGCGTGTTCGATGACCTGAGCGCACCGCAACTTGCGGCGCTGCTGTCGACCTTGATCTATGAGGCCAGGCGCACGGAGTTCGGGGCGCGGCCGCCGCGGATGCCGGATGCCGAGACCGATCAGGCGCTGAAGCAGATCAGAGCGATTTATCGCGAGGTCTCGCTTGTCGAGCGTGACTATCGGCTCGAGCGCGGGCGCGAGCCCGAGATCGGGTTCGCGCGCTCGGTATTCAATTGGGCGGCCGGCCGGCCGTTGGGCGAGATCCTCGATGACTCCGGGTTGACTGCCGGGGACTTCGTGCGGTGGGTACGCCAGGTGATCGACTTTGCCGACCAGGTGCGGCAGGCAGCGGGGCCGGGCGAACTGCAGGAAGCCTGTCGCGAGGTGCGGTCAGCACTGCAGCGCGGCGTCGTCGCGTTTGCGGGTGGGGCTGGCTGAGCCGGCGCACTCTGCGGGCCCTGACCACAACCACCGTTGGCCGGCGCTCGATCCCACCCGATATGGCTGCGGCCCCGGTTGCGTCAACCAACGCATCCGGGGCCGTCAAAGATCCGTGCAGACGAAAGGCCTAGGCCTGGAGTGAGTGTTCGTGCGGTGCGCCCGTGGCGGCCTCATCGCCCTCACCGTCGGGGCCCTCATCGGGTGCACCGGTGAGCGCTGCTGCGATGTCCTCGAAGAATTCCTTGACGCCTGCGGCGCCGACCACCGGACCACCGGCAAGGTAGCCGTCAGCACCCAACAGCACGGCGCTGGGGGAGGCCATCTGCAGGGTGACGACGAAGCTGGCCTCATGGTCGACGAACCACGCTTCGCCAAGGGCTTCCGGGGTGACATAAGGGTTCTCGGCATCCTGCTCCTGGCTGAACACCAGGTGGATCCCGATCATGTGGCCGATGCGCTCGCGCAGCTCTGGGAGGACATCCAACACGGTCAGGCAGGCACCACAGCCCGGGTTGACGAAGATGAGCAGCCTTGCCGAGTTGGACGCGAGCTGGCGCAGGTTGACGCGCTGGTCCGTGCCGGGGACGCCCAGGGACAGATAGGGGATCGGGGTGCGCTCATAGTCGACGCCGTCCTGAACCATGTCCCCTTCCACGGCATCGGTTTGTGCCGCGGGGGCTGTCTCCGCGGCCGGCACGATGTGGGCAGCGGCGCCGACGGGCTGGGACTTCTCCTTGTCCTGACCGGCGTGCACCATCAGGCCCGTCAGAATGACGCCGAGCGCAGCCGCACCGAGCCACGCCCAACCGGCGCCGTCGGCCTCCAGCCAACGGCTCAGCACGGACCGGCCAGCCAGGGCATCGAGGAGCACGAGCACCGACACCGCCACCAGCACAGCGTTGCGGACGACCGTCAGCGGACCGACCACGCCCAGGCCGAGCCGGCCCAGGCAGCCGCACTCGACCGCGTGCTCGAAGCGATTCGCGCGGGCGATGATCACCAGATAGGCACCAAAGAGCGCCAGTGCCGCGACCGCGGCGATGATCAACAGCGGACCGCCAAGCAGGATCAGGGCCAGCGCCAGCACGATCTCGCCCCACGGCAGGAGCGCCGGAGCAGGGCTGCGGGTCAACCACGGCGGCATCTGCAGGGTGATGAAGGATTCACGGACGGCCGAGGCATCACGGAGCTTGGCAACGCCGCTGACGATCAGCACGGCGGCCAGCAACAGTGCGGGGACCGAGGAAGCAAGGGTGAACACCTGCCAAATCTATCTCAGGATCACCTTTGCTCCCGTTTCCGTGCCATTGCGGGCAACCCCCCCGGCAGCCCAAGCCCACCGCCGATGGTTCAGGATGGGGAGCATGTCGGTTGCCGTACGCATCATCGCCTGCCTCGACGTCCATGACGGGCGAGTGGTCAAGGGAGTCAACTTCACCAATCTGCGCGATGCAGGGGATCCCGTCGAACTCGCCGCGGTCTATGACGCCGCGGGTGTCGACGAGCTGACCTTCCTGGACATCTCAGCCTCACATGAGGGCCGCGCGACCACGCGGGACATGGTCCGCCGCACGGCTGAATCGGTTTTCATCCCCCTGACCGTGGGCGGGGGCATCGCGTCGGTCGAGGACGTGGATGACCTGCTCCGCCACGGCGCCGACAAGGTGGGGGTCAATACCGCGGCGATCCGTCGGCCGGAGCTGATCTACGAGATCACCAACCGTTTCGGCAACCAAGTGCTGGTGCTGTCGGTGGATGCGCGCCGAGAGGGGGGTACGCAGAGTGGGTTCGGTGTCACCACCCATGGCGGACGCCAGTCCGCTGGGCTGGACGCGCTCGACTGGTGTCGGCAGGCGGTGGACCTGGGTGCCGGGGAGATCCTGTTGAACTCGATGGATGCCGACGGCACAACGGCCGGTTTTGATCTGGACATGATCGAGGCGGTCCGCAAGGTCGTGGATGTGCCGGTGATCGCCTCCGGTGGTGCCGGCACAGCCGAACACTTCGTCGAGGCCGCCAGGGTCGGTGCGGACGCAGTGCTGGCTGCGAGCGTGTTCCACTTCGGCACGGTGTCGGTGGGTGAGGTCAAGGAGCGCTTGGCAGCGGCCGGCTTCCTGGTCCGCGACGAGCAGCTCGAGCCGAACAACCAGAGGGAGAACTGACATGCTGGCGTGGTTGCCGTTCGAAACGAGGGCCGAAGCGGAGCAGGCCCTGGGCCCTCTGCCCGAGGGCGTGGATTTCGCACCCTTCACCGGTCCGGATCAGCCGTTGCCCGACTCCATCGCCGAGGTGGGCTTCCTGGTGGTGCCCTATCTGGGCGGCACCTCGCCACTGGAGCGGGTGGGGGAGATGACGTCGCTGGAAGTGATCCAGCTCAACCTGGCCGGCTATGACGCCTTCCTCGATCTCGCCCCCGAGGGCGTTGCCCTGTGCAATGCCGCGGGCGTACACGACACCGGGACCGCGGAAATGGCACTCGCCCTGCTGCTGGCCCAGAGTCGCAAACTCGATCGCTATGCCCGGCAGATGACCGATGGCCACTGGGAGCGGGACGGCTTCGGCTGGTCCATTGCCGACCGGCGGGCACTCATCGTGGGCTACGGCGGCATCGGCAAGGCGATTGAGCGGCGGCTGGAGCCGTTCGAGCTCGCCAGCATCACCAAGGTGGCGCGCACCGCACGCGACGATGTCCATGCATTCGCAGAGCTCGATGGCCTGCTGCCCGAGGCTGACATCGTGCTGATCGCGTGTCCGCTGACCGCCGAGACGTCCGGCATGTTCGATGCCCGACGGCTCGCGCTGTTGCCGGATGATGCGATCGTGGTCAACGTCGCCCGTGGGCCGATCGTGGACACCGATGCCCTGCTCGCGGAGACCACCAGTGGCCGCCTCCGGGCCGCACTCGATGTCACCGACCCGGAGCCTCTGCCGGCGGAGCACCCGCTGTGGCGCAGTCCTGGCGTCCTCATCGCACCTCATACCGGCGGACCTGCCACCTCTTTCTGGCCGCGCACCAACGCCCTCATTGCTCGGCAGTTGGCCCACTGGGCCGCCGGTGAGCCCCTGGAGAACCGCGTCAACTGAACGCATCGTGGGCGAGGGGTGTGATAGTCATTCCGCATGGATTGCCTGTTCTGCGCCATCATTGCCGGTGACGTCCCCTCGCGACAGATCTATGCCGACGAGCACGCGATTGCCTTCCTGGACATCGCGCCACTGCATTGGGGGCACACGCTCGTGGTGCCCCGCCAGCACGTGACCGACATCCTGGCCGAGGGCACGACCCTGAGCGATATCGCGCCCGCGGTGCACAACGTGTCGCGGCTGCTGGTGGACCGGCTGGAGGCTGGTGGGGTGAACGTCCTCATCAACAACGGCGCGCTGGCGGGGCAGGAGGTCTTCCACCTGCATGTCCATCTGGTGCCGCGCTATCCGGAGTTCCCGGGGATGCGAGCCCTGTTCCAGCCAGACCCCGAGGCCGGTGCCGAACTCGACGCCCTGCACGCGATCCTGACCGGTGAGGCCTGACCCCCTGGGACCTGCGGCCAGCCCACAAGGGCTCGGCCGGCGCCTGGGCATCCTCAGCCTTGAACTAGCCCCGGCGCTCGCGGTCGCGCTGGTCCTGCTCCCATGGATCATCGCGACCGGCTCGGCTGAACCCTGGCGGCCGGCCATGATCGACTTGGACGTCTATCTGGCGGCCGTGCACGATCTGCTGGCGGGCAACGACATCTATGCCACCCGCACACCCACGTGGAACCTCCCGTTCATCTATCCACCGATCGCAGCCCTGCTCTTCGTCCCCCTCGCGGTGCTCCCACTGTGGGGGGTGCAGGTGCTGTGGGCGGGTCTGACCGTGCTGGCCCAGTGGCTGATCCTGGCACGGGCGGGCGTACGCCGAGGGGTCCCGCTCGCGTTGGCGAATGTCGCCTTGGTGGCGGCCTTCGAACCATTCCGGACCACGCTCGGTTATGGCCAGGTGAACACCTTGCTGATGGCTCTCGTGGTGGCGGACCTGCTGCCCACGCGGCAACGATCACCCTGGTTCCCCCGTGGTGCCCTGATCGGGTTGGCGGCCGCCATCAAGCTCACGCCGCTTGCTTTCCTGGTGTTCGCCGTCCTGGTCGGTCGACGTGCCGTGGCCGCCTGGGGGATCGGGACCTTCGCCGGCCTGACAGGGATTGGCGTGCTCGTGCTGCCGACCGAGAGTGGTGTCTTCCTGGGCAAGGTGGTGACCGGCGACCTCTATGGTGACCCGGTCTATGTCGGCAACCAGTCGCTCGGCGCCGTCTTCACCAGGCTGATCGGCACCGACCCGACGACGGAGAACGTCGCGCTCGTCGTCAGCGGGCTCATCGCCTTTGTCGCACTCGTGGCAGCGACCCTGTGGTGGCACCGTGGTGAGCGGGTGCTCGCCGTCGGTTTGATCGGCCTGGCCACCTGTCTGGGGTCACCGCTGTCGTGGACCCACCATCATGTGTGGGCCTTGTTGTTGGGACTGGCGGCACTCTTCGCCGCCCTCAGCGTCGCGTCGCGGGTGCTGCTCGGGGGCTGGGTGTTGTGGGTGGCACTGTGCCCGGTGTTGGTCTTCCTGCCCTATGGCCAGGGTGCCG
>JAUNUL010000114.1 GCA_030538175.1 Propionibacteriaceae bacterium
TTCGGGCCGGACAACGTCCTGGCCGCAGCGCTCACCAGCGCCGAACCGCCCGCACCCGGGGCGCTGAACCGCACCACAGTCGGGTCCTGGCTCTTCGCGCCGCGCCAGTGGCGGATGCAGACGTTGGTGGTGCTCCTGGACGCCGTCCGGGCGGCGTTCCGGGGTGGTCCGCTCGTGGTGGTCGGCGTACCCGATCTCGACGAAGCTGCCTCGTGGATCGCCGCCGTCTCGTACGCCATGTCCGCCGGTACCGCCCGCCGCTTCTTCTTCTCCACTCTCGAACGCCCCGCCACGCTCGCCGAAGCCGCCGACCGGGGGCTGCACCTGGTCTGCGTGCCCCGCCGCGACCTGCCCACGCTGAACCGCCGCGAGGGGATCGTAGTGCTCGACCCGGACGGGGTGACCGACCTCGGTGACCTGGACGGCGAACCGCACCGCACGCCCCGGGGTGACGCCATCGAGGTGGGGGAGTGGTCGGTCCTGATCCAGGAGTTGTTCAGCGACCCGACAGCGATGGCTGCCGCGGTCACCGAATTCGACCGCATCGCCCAGTCGGTCGGTGATTCCGGGCTGGATCCGGCCTGGCCTGCCGCGATGCTGGTGGCTGCCCGGGCGGCGTCGGGGTCCCGGCGCGAGTCCGGTCGGGTGCTGGCCGAGTGTGCGCCCCCGCAACTGCGGTCGGTCCCGGACCTGTACGCCGCAGCGCTCATGGCCCTGCGGGGTGAGGTCGCTGGCCGCCCGGATCGGGCGTGGCGGCAGGTGGTGAAGGCCGGGGCGCACCTGGAGGAGAACCCGCCGACCGTGGCGGGTGAGGTCGCGGTCAGCGTGTACGCGGAGCTGGCCCTCGCCGCCGAGCCCTGGCTGGCCGGTCAGGGACCGGCGAAGCTGCCGTCCGGGCACTACTACAGCCCCGTGCCCGAGCCGGAGCTCGTGCGGCTGTCCCGGCAACTGGCCCCCGAGATCAGCCCCTTCAGTGCGGACCTGACGCCCCAGCGGATGCTCGATGAGGTCCGTGCCGGGTTGCACTTCGTGGAACTCGCGCTGCGGCTCGGCCTCGCCCACGATCACGACGTGTCGCATCGGCTCTATCAGGTCTGTCAGCAGAGCATCCTGCCCACATTGCTGCACCCCGAGCTCGGGCCGGCTCTGATCGATACCGTCGATGCGAACGTCGCGCGGGAGACCCGGCATTGGCTGTGGAGCCAGCTCGCCGCGCTGCCGCTCGCCGGCCGGCCCGGTGAACGCATCGCCCCGGCCGTCCTGGACGCGCTCGGTCCCACCGCCGAGGACCCCGACCCGCTGGCGGCGACGTGGGCCTGGCTGTCGGACCACCCCGACCCCGACACCGTCGACATCAGCCCACTGATCGGTGAGCTCGCCTGGCACCGCGTCCTCAGCGGGGAAGTGAGCGACGATGCGCGCTTCTTCGCGGCCTGGGGCAGTCTGCAGGCGGGCGGACAGGACCCGGTCGTGGTGTCGGCTGCCGCACGCCTGTTGGATGAACCCTGGGAACTCGAGCGACTCATCCAGCTCCAGCTGCGCTGGCAGCGACTCGTGCCGACCGACTGGTTGGTGCCGGCGCTGCTCGCGGCGCCGTTGACCGACCCCCAGGCGCAGTACCTCGCAGCCGAGCTCGCCGCCATCGACGACCCATCGCCGGGCGGCGCATTCGCGGGCATCCTCGGTGGGTTGGCCGAACCGGATTGGCTCGCCGCGGACGGAGCGCGGCCCACGTCCCCGACGGAACTATCCCGGGTGCTCGACACGATCGCCGATGTCCTGCCTCGTGCCCGCACCCGCACCAAACCTGACCGGGAGGTGCTGCGTCGCCTCAACATCCTGGTCGTGCTGGGTTTGCTCGCGGTCCGGTCACGCGTGGCTGCTGGGCCCGACCCGGTCGCGCTCGAGCGCGCCGCCGGGCGCGCGCAAGCCGCCATCGCTGAGTTCGGGGCTGCACTGACGGAGGCCGTCCCACCTGGGCGAGCAGCGTCACTCGGCTTCACGACCGCGGACATCCGGCCGCTGATTGCGTGGTGTGACCGGGCCGGTGTCGCCACGTCGGCCCTCACCGAACTGTTCCTCCTCGCCGATCCCCGGTCGATGCTCCGCAGGCCTGCTGACCGGGTGGCGCTGTGGCTGCACTCGATCATCACCGGCGAGCCGGACACCGCACTCGTGCTGGTCGATCGGCTGCACCGCAACGCTGCCTCGCGTGACCGCACCCACGATGAGGCACTGGCCGCATTGCGGTCCGTGCCCGGCAGCGCCGACGATCGGGCGGTCCGGCAGACCGAACGTTTCTTCACCGCCTGGCTCCGGCAGGCACTCACCGGACGAGTACGCCGATGAGGCCCGCACCGCGGCCGGCGTACGCCCACCAGAACCGACCCAGCGAAAGGCAGATCCGTGCCCACCTATGTGCTTGAGGGCGGCTCCAGCGCGACCCTGCCGGCGAAGCCCCTGACCTTGCGCGTCCAGGGGGTGGGCCAGGCCGACATCCGGCTCGAAGCCCGCCAGCACGGCGTCCCGGACGCCGAAGCGATGAGCCCCATGCCGGGGATGCTCGTGTTGCCGCGGGTCACGGCCCCCGTCGAAGTACGCGTCATTCCGGCCCGCGACCGCACGTTCCCCTCCGGCACCGTCGTCGCCCTCTCCGCCGGCATCGAAGTCCATCGCGATGCGGACCCGGAGCGGGCCGTGATGCAGGGGATCGACCTGTCCGGGCTCGCCGAACGTGAACTCCTGCGCATCGAACCCGTCTCCGGCCAATTGCGGTTGACCGCCCTCGGAGTCATCGTCGACGCACCCCTGCCCCCGCTGGCTGCCAAGGCCCGCGATCTCGCCCGGGAAATCCTGGGGGTCGAACGGGTTCCGGCCGCCGAAGCCAGCAATCTGATCCTGCGGGTCGACGGATCGGCATCGATGCGGAAACTGGTGGCGGATGGGTCGGTCGGGGCCGCCCTCGAAGTTCTCGTCGGCATCTCCCGCGTGACGTCAGCGGATCACGAGGTGACCGCGGAGGTCGGGAGCCCCAACCCCGTCCCGATCCGCAGCGATTCGATCGCCGACCTGCCCCGGGCCGTCCAGGACGCCCTCACCGCCGCGCCGCTGCTGACCGGCTTCCGCTCGGCGGACCACGTGCGAGGGGTGGGTCGCACCACCTTGTGTGTGATCAGCGACAGCGTGCCCGCGGACCTGCCGACCGACCGGCCCGTGGCCCTCGCCGTCATCGCCACCCCCAGCGCCCGCGAGGTGCTCACCGCCCGTGCTCCCGCCGCGACCGGGTGGATCACGGTGGCCGAATGGGGCGCCCACTCGGCGTACGCGATGTTGAGCGGTGACGACAACGCCCTGCGCCTGGCGGTGCACGGTGTCCTGCGGGGGATCGTGCCGGTGAGCTCCCCGCTGGCCGACCGATTGGCAGGCCCGGCATGACCAAATGCCCGTATTGCTTCACCACCCTGACCGAGGTCCACGCCTTCCAATGCCAGGGCAGTTGCAACCCGGTGGACGACCCGGTCGCCAGCAGGCTCTGGGGTGCCCCTCGGACCTGGCGACCGACCCTGTTCGGGACCGCACCGCCCGGGCCGACACTGCAGACGCCGACCTGTCAGCGCTGTGACGGCCCGACGGCTGAATGCTGCCCGACCTGCCACCACTTCCTGCCACCGGAATGGCGGTCCGGCACTGCCACCTGCGTCGCCCTCGCCGGTGCCCGGGCAACGGGGAAAAGCATCTATATCGGGGTGCTCGTCAAACTCCTCGATCTCTTCGCCGAAGCCCACCGGACCACCCTCGGCTTCGTCGACGGTGCCTCCCGCGAGGTCTATCAGCGGGTGTACGAGGAGCAGCTCTATGTGCAGCGCGGCATCATGGCGCCCACCCCTCGGGCCAACCTCGCGGACTCCTATCAGCGCCAGCCGATCATCCTCAGCCTCGGGATCCTCAACGGGCGCCGCCGCTTCCTGGTGCTCCGTGACGTCGCGGGGGAGGACCTTGAGAACCGCGTCGACGATGCCGGACACCTGAGCTTCTTCGCGGCCGCGTCGGTGGTCCTGTTCCTGTTCGATCCCACCCGGGTCCCGGAAGTACGCAATCAACTCCAGGACCTCATCCCCGCTCAGCTGCACTCCGGCGGTGACCCGGCCGTGGTCCTCAACAACCTCAACCAGCTCATTGGCGCCGGTGGGCCACGGCTCGGCATCGTGCTCAGCAAGTTCGACACCATGCAGACCCTCACCCAGGTCGCCGACACCGAGTTGAGCCGGATCATGTCGAACGCGGGCGCGGCGTACATGCGCGATCCGGGGGTGCTCAGCCCGGGCTATGACGAGGAAGACGGTCTGCTGTTGGATGCCGAAGTGCGCAGCCTCCTGCAACGCCTCAACGCAGGGCATATCGTCACCGCAATCGAACGGCCGCACTCCGGTCGGGTGCTCGAGAACCGGTTCTTCGTCGTCTCGGCTCTCGGGGCACCGACGGAGGGGGAGAAACTGCACGAGCACGGGATCGCCTCGTTCCGCTGCCTCGACCCCATCCGCTGGGCCCTGCGCCGGGATGGGGCGATCTGATTCTTGTATCGCGCCGGTGGCGCGAGCTGATTCGCCTGTGTGCTGGGAACTTCCGGCAATCACTGACCGAGCGCTCGGCCGTCCGGTTAGGTTGATCCGAAATCCGCTCACACAAGGACGTGGTCATGGAACAGCCGGCACTCGAAGTACGCAGCAAGAAATTGATCGAGGTCGATGGCCGCCAATTCAAGGATCTGAACGGCAACGGGCAGCTCGATCCCTATGAGGATTGGCGCCTGAACCCGGCCGAACGGGCCGCCGACCTGGTGGGTCGGATGACGGTCGACGAGAAGGTCGGCCTGATGCTGATCAACTCGCGCTTCACGGGCTATCAAACCGATGCCGATGCGCCGAAGTCCCACGACGGCATCCTCGACGAGCGGGAGATCGAGGCCGGGACCTCGATTTTCGCCACGCGCCGGGTCTATCCGACCACGGAGACCATCCAGCGCATGCACCTGCGCCACTTCATCCTCCGCGAGAACGAGTCACCCAGTCGGGTGGCGGCGTGGAACAACGCGATGAACGAGGTCTGCGAGGAGACCCGGCTCGGCATCCCGTGCATCACCGCATCCAACTCGCGCAATGAGAACGGCGAGATGGTCTTCGGCATGAATGATGCCGTCGGCATCTTTTCGACGTTCCCCGCGACGATGGGGCTGTCGGCAGCGGTGCTCGGTGATCAGGCCGACGGTGGGGATGCCTCGCTGATCGACGGGTTTGCTGCCGCGGTGCGCCGGGAGTGGACTGCGACGGGTCTGCGCAAGGGCTATATGTATATGGCGGATGTCGTCACCGACCCGCGCTGGCAGCGCATCTATGGCACGTTCGGGGAGAGCCCCGAACTGGTCAGCGACATCATCGCGCGCCTCGTCCAGGGGCTGCAGGGCGATGAGCTGGGCCCGGACTCCCTGTCGACGACCATCAAGCATTTCCCGGGCGGTGGCCCGCGGGAGAACGGTTTTGACCCGCACTATGCCGAAGGCAAGTGGAACTGCTATCCGACCCCCGGCAGCCTCGACGACTATCACATGCCGCCCTTCCGTGCGGGGGTCAAGGCAGCCTCGTTCATGCCGTACTATTCCGCGCCGTCCATCAAGAAGTCCGTCGTCCAGCCGATCGGTGGCGAGGATGTGCCCTATGAGGAGACCGGCTTCGCGTTCAACCACTATTTCCTCGAACACGTGCTGCGGGAGCGGATGGGGTTCGCCGGCTATGTGAACTCCGACTCCGGCATCACCGACAACATGTGCTGGGGTGTGGAAGATCTGAGCAGGCCCGAGCGGTTCGCCAAGGCCGTCATGTCGGGCACCGACATCATCGCCGACACCAACAACATCGAGGACCTCAAGACCGCGATCGACAACAACTGGATCAGCATGGCTCGGGTCGACCAGGCCTGCCAGCGACTGCTGATCGAGATGTTCGCTCTCGGTCTGTTCGACGCCAAGACCTATGTCGATGCCGCCGCCGCTGACCAGGTTGTCGCGGAGTCTCCCGGCTGGGCCCTGGCGACCGAGGCGCACCGCAAGTCGCTGGTCGTGCTCAAGAATTCGGGGAGTACGCTGCCGCTGGCGGCCGGCGCGACGGTCTATGTCGAGGTCTTCCACAAGAACCCCGAGCAGGCCGCGACGAAGACCGCGCAGGCCCGGGAGGAGGCTGCGGGCGTCGGCGTCACAGTCGCCGAGGATGCGTCGGCCGCCGATGCCGTAGTACTCCTGCTCGACCCGCAGTCCGGTGACTATTTCAACGCCACCCCCGGCCTGTTGGAGCTCACCCTCTGTGAGAACAAGCCGTTGACCGCGTTGAACGGTGACGCGTACACCGAAACGACGATCGCGAACCTGGACCGCTTCCGCCAGATCGCGGGGGACGCCCGTGCGCGTGGGGCGAAGGTGGTCGTGTCGGTCAACGTATCCCTGCCGTGGATCCTCGACGATGTCGAGCCGCTCGCCGACGCACTGGTGGCCGGGTTCTCGACGTTCTATGGCCCGCAGTTCGAGGTGCTCACCGGTGCCCAGCCGGCCCACGGCAAGCTGCCGATCACCCTGCCGGCGAGCGAAGCAGTGATCGCTGTCGACGCCGACGGTGTGTGCGTGTCACCCAACGACGTCCCGGGCTATGCCAAGGAGCAGTACATGCCCGACGGGTTGACGTACGCCTATGTCGACAGCGACGGGAACACCTATCGACTGGGGCACGGACTGCGCTATTGACGCTCGCCCCTGACGGGCGCTGTCGACGGGGGCTCTAGGGTGGGGCACATGGCTGATGTGACGATTTATCACAACCCCCGGTGCTCCACCTCCCGCGCCGCGATGGACACCGCGGCACAGGCAGACGTCGCCGTCGACACCGTGCTCTATTTGAAGGAGCCGCTCGACGAGGCAGCGCTCCGTGCGTTGTTGGCGAAGCTCGAGGACCCGGTGACCGATTTGGTCCGGCGCGACGCGAAGTTCAAGGAGCTCGGGTTGACCGATGCTGACGTGGCCGATGCGGACCAGGTCGTCAAGGTGCTCGTCGAGCACCCGCAGCTGATGCAGCGACCCGTGCTCGTCAAGGGTGATCGCGCGATTATCGGTCGCCCGAAGGATCGGGTTCCGGCGTTTCTCGCTGACTGACCGGCGGGGCGTCCTTCGGTTCTGTCTCCTTCAGCCCTGCTTCCTTCGGTGCCGGGATCTTCGGGGCGTCCTTGTCCTTGCGGCGCTTCTTGGGCGTCGGGGGATGGGCGGGGTTCACTGGGTCGCCATCGACCCGCCCGAGATCGACCTGGGCGGTGCGCACCGCGGCCCGGCTGAGCATCTGGGATGCCACCGGGGCGGTCAGCAACTGGAAGACCGCCACCAGCGCGGCCATGGTGAGTACGGGGATCGAACGCATGGTGAGGGCCACGGCGAGCACCACCAGCAGCACTCCGAGCACCTGCGGTTTGGTCGCTGCGTGCATGCGGGACAGCAGGTCGGGGAAGCGCAACAGGCCGATCGAGGCGGCGACGCACAGGAAAGCACCGACGAGCACGCAGAGCAGGGCGATCAGGTCGAGGACGGCACCGACGGCCTCAGGCACGGGAATCGTCACGGCGCATCCTTTCGGTTGCCTTGCAGCCACTCGGGCAGATCATCGTTGCGGGGGGTCTTGCGCGCCCGCTCCTGTCGGCGGTGCCGTTCCAGGGCCGCTGCTGCGCCATCGTCATCGGAGTCGCGGGCCACGAACCGCGAGACCGCGACCGTGCCGACGAACGCGATCAACGCCAGCGTCACCAACAACGGCAGCGACCAGGCGTGCCGGGAGAAGACCATCTGGGCGCCTACAGCACAGATCAGCGACGACACCAGCAGGTCGGAGGCCAGCGCCCGGTTGAGCACCGACGGGCCCTGGATCAGTTTCACGATGGTCAGGGCGACGTCGATCACCAACATGATGATCACCGCACCGGCCACCCAGGGAGTGAGCGTGTTCACCAGTTCAGTCATCGTGCACCTCCTCCGGGCCGATGCCGCAGCCGACGAGCGGGGGCGCACCGAATGCGTTGGCCACGCGCCGCTCCAACCGGTGGATCCGCTGCGCTTCGAGCAGCAGGCGCGCGTCATCGCAGTGATCGATGATGTGGATCAACAGGTGCCCCTGGGTGTCGAGGTCGATCACGACCGTGCCCGGCACGAGCGAGGTCATCTCAGCGGTGACCGTGCGGCGAAAATCGTCCTTGTCATGGAGACGGATGGCGACCACCCGACCCTCGGTGATTCCACTCGGTCGCATCGCCATCCAGGCGACGATCAGACTCGACCAGAACAGGTTCGCCAGGAACGTGATGGTCAGCCAGAGCATCGGGATCGGGCGGACCCGGAAGCGGGTGAGCCGGCGCGGCATCGGGAAGGCGAGCAACACGATCGTGCCCATGAGCAGCCCCATGAACAACGTGCCCCAGCTCCAGCTGCCCCACATCAGCAGCCAGAGCACGGTCAGACCGATGAGCGAGCCGACCCGGAATCGACGGACGGTCTGCATCAGCGCCCTCCCGGTCCGAGGACAGTGGACAGATACGGGGTGCGTTCCTGCAGCGTCTCCGCAGCGCGGGTGGCGATG
>JAUNUL010000115.1 GCA_030538175.1 Propionibacteriaceae bacterium
TGCTGATCGGCGTCCTGGTCGCGATCTGGGCGATCAGACGCATCCGGCAGGGCTGGGCGGCCTTCCACAGGTGGTACGCCAAACGCACCGCCGACGCCGAACTCCCGACCTGATGAGGGTGTGAATGTCCGCGATCACCGTCGTCGGTGGCACCCTCGCCGGCATGGCCGTGGCCGCCCGGCTCGCCAAGGTCCGCCACGAGGTCACCCTGGTGGTCACCGGCGACCGTCTCGGGCCGACCGACCTGCCCAACGTGTTCACGTTCCCGGCGCCATGGCGCGATCTGTTCACCAAATCGGGGCGTACGCTGGCCGCGGAGTTGGCCCGTTCGGGTCACGAGCTCACCTCGGTGCCCAGCCGCACCATCGGCGACAGCGTGGAACTCCCGGCCGAACGTGGGGGTCAGTTCGCGGCACTCAGCGCGGCGTACGGGACCCCGGTCGCCGAACGCTGGCGCGACCTGCTCGACGGTCTGGACGATGTCTGGCAGGCCCGGCGCCCGCTCGGCCTGGAGCAGGAATTCGACCACGAACTGTTCCGCAGCGCGCGCAAGCAACTGCGCTGGGGCACGACGGTGGAACAACTGGCCCGGCGGTTCGACCACCCGGTGCTCTCCGAGGTGATCAGACAGGCCGCCGAGGGCGACCCCCGACGGTCTCCTGCCGATGAAGCGATGTGGCTCGCCGTCGAGCGCACGTTCGGACTGTGGCAGGTCACCACGACCGCCGGCGAACCCGCCGGCAGCGGCGTCCTCGTCGATGCCCTGACCGAACGACTCCGCACCCGCAAAGTCACGGTCACCGGCCGGGCACCGGAGCACGCCGACGCCACCGTGGTCGCCCAGGGCACCCTGCCGCGGGGCTGGCGCGGACCCCGCCCCTGGCCGAAGCGCGCAGGCAGCCGGGTCGGCGAGCGGACCTATGCATGCGGCGACCACACCCACGCGGGCCGCACGATCGCGGGCCAGTTGCTGTCCGCGGCCCTGGCGGCGTACGCGGTCCACTTCGACCTGACCGGCGAGAACATTCACCCGACGAACAAGGACCGCCGCAGAGCCCGCTGAATGGGGCGCACCTGCGCTGGCCGTCAGGGGTAGACTCAGGTGTCTGTTTTTTCCGGGGAAGGATTGGCCCGACTTGTCTGCACACCCGACTCCTGACAGCACCATCATCGACCGTGAATTGGCGGCTGAACAGGCTCACATCGATGCGGTGTATGCGCGGCTCGAGGAAGCGACCAAATCCGCTGAACAGGTGGCGACCGAGGGCCGCTCACTGTTCCAGACCGACCGATCCAGCTTCGTCCGCGAGGAGGACGGGACCGGGCTGTTCGAGCGCGATGTCTTCGCCTTCCAGGCAGCCAAGCGGCTCGCGGTGCTGGATGCGGAACACGAGGGCCTGGTCTTCGGCCGGCTGGACCGCACCGACGGTGAGATCCGCTATGTGGGTCGCATCGGTGTGCGCGACGAGGACTACGAGCCGCTGGTGATCGATTGGCGGGCACGGGCCGCCGAGCCGTTCTATCGCGCCACCCCGACCAATCCCATGGATGTCGTTCGCCGCCGGGTCCTGCGCTGTCGCGGTGACAAGGTGATCGGCATCGAGGACGACCTGCTCGACTCCTCGGCCGCCGACACCAACCTTGTCATCGTCGGCGAAGGCGCCCTCATGGCGGCCCTCTCGCGGGCGCGGGGCCCACAGATGCGCGACATCGTGGCAACGATCCAGTCCGAACAGGACGAGGCGATCCGCGCGCCCTATCAGGGTTTCACGATCATCTCCGGCGGCCCCGGCACCGGGAAGACCGTCGTTGCGCTGCACCGGGCGGCGTACCTGCTCTATTCCCATCGCCGTCGCTTCGAGAACGGTGGCGTGCTGGTTGTCGGCCCGTCGCGGGTGTTCATGAACTACATCGAGCGCGTGCTGCCGAGCCTCGGTGAGGACTCGGTGACGCTGCGGGCGATCGGGTCGGTTGCCTCCGATGTGCTCGGGTTCCGGGCCGAGCGCGTGGACTCCCCCGCCCTGCACGTCATCAAGGGGTCGACGCGCATGCTGCCGGTGCTGCGGCGTCTGGTGAACGAGCCCCTGCTTGAGCAGTCCATCGAGCAGGCCCGACTGCGGGTGGTCGTGAAGGGTGAGGTGCTGACCCTGACCACGGACCGGCTCGCCCGGATCCGTGAGAACGTGCTGCGGCAATACAAGCTGAACCAGGGTCGCAGCGCCGCCGAACAGGGCCTCCTCGCCGCACTGTGGGAGCTGAAGCCCGACGAGGTCGAGATCGAACGCGACGAGTTCGACGACCTGGTGACCGACCAGGCCGGCTATCGGATGTTCCTGCAGTCGTGGTGGCCCAGCCTCACCCCTGTGCAGGTGCTCGCGCGCCTGGGCGATCCGCGTCTCACCGACCGCGTGGCGAACGGGATCCTGTCGCGCGAGGAGATCGACCGGCTGTCTGCCAGCTATGCCGAATCGGCGGAGTGGTCCGTCGCCGATGCCGCCCTGCTTGATGAGTTGGCTGCGATCCTCGGTCCGGTGGTCGAGGAGGCGGAGCCGGATCCGTTGCTCTTCCTTGCCGACGGGTCCAATGTCTCCGAGGTCGTGACGATGGCCGACCGGACCGCCGCACGCAAGGAGGTCGATCCGTACGCCGACGCCCACGAGACGTTCGCCCATGTGTTGGTTGATGAGGCCCAGGACATCACCCCGATGCAGTGGCGGATGCTGCGTCGCCGCGGCGCCCAGGCCAGCTGGACAATCGTCGGCGACCCTGCCCAGAGCTCGTGGCCGGATCAGGAGGAGAGCGGTCGGGTCCTCAACGATCTGATCGGGCGCGCGCCGCACCGCAATTTCCGGATGAGCACCAACTACCGCTCCCCCGCGGAGGTCTTCGAGCTCGCCGCGAAGGTCGTCAAGGCCGTCGCTCCCCACGCCGATCTGCCCCGCGCCGTCCGGCACACCGATGTCGAGCCACGGCTGCTGGCGACCACGGCCCTGGACGTCGACCGTGTGCTCATCGACGAGGTCCTTGCGCTGGCGGATCAGGTCAAGGGCACCATCGGTGTGATCGCACCGCCGTCACGCATCGCGGGCGTCCATCAGGCCCTCAACCGGTCGGCGGCCGCCGAGCTCGCGGAGCGGATCAGCATCGTGACGCCGCTGGAGTCCAAGGGTCTGGAATACGACGCGGTGTTCGTGCTGTCACCGGATCAGATCGTCGCCGAGTCCCCCGGCGGGATCCGGGTGCTCTACGTGGCGCTGACCCGTCCGACCATGCGGTTGGTCACCCTGGACATCACCGCGGACGGCCGTCCGGGTCAGTGGCGCGCATCGCTCGACGGCTGAGCCCTCGCCCCGCCGCCGGGTCAGCGCCCCGGCGAGACGCGGGGACCGCGAGGTCAGCCGACAAGCTTGCGGCTGAGCTCCCGGGTCGACTGCAGGTTCGCGTAGATCGATCGGGTCGCCAGCGACCGGTTCAACGTGAAGTAGTGCAGACCAGGTGCCCCGCCGTCGAGCAGGTCCTCACACAGCTTGGTGGCCGTCTCGATGCCGATCGCCCGCACGCTCGCAGGGTCATCGGCGTGCGCTCGCAGCTTCGCGACGAGGTCGGCCGGCAGGTCGGCACCCGACAACTCGGCGAAGCGCTCAATCTGCTTCACATTGGTGACTGGCTGGATGCCGGGGATGATCGGCAGATCGCAGCCATGGGCGCGGACCCGCTCGACGAGCTCGAAGTATGCATTCGGGTCGAAGAAGAGCTGGGTGATCGCGAAGCTCGCGCCGGCCTCCGCCTTGTCCACCAGGATCCGGGCATCGAGCTCGGGATCCATCCGGTCCGGATGAATGTCGGGGAAGGCCGCGACGCCGATGCAGAAGTCACCGAGGGAGGTGACCAACCGCACCAGCTCGGTGGCGTTGCGCAGCCCCTCCGGGTGCTGCACCCAGGGGGCCGTCGGGCCGCCGGGTGGGTCGCCACGGACGGCAAGAATGTGCCGCACGCCCGCGTCGGCGTACGCCCCAACCACGCGGCGGACATCCTGGCGGGACTGGCTCACGCAGGTCAGATGGCCCATGGTGCGCAGCGTGGTTTCCTGCGAGATGCGGCGAGTGACGTTGATCGTGCGGTCGCGGGTGGAGCCGTTCGCGCCATAGGTGACGGAGATGAAGTCCGGTGACAGTGCCTCGAGTTCGCGGATCGTGCGCCACAGCACGGTCTCGGCTTCCTCCGTGGCCGGCGGGAAGAACTCGAACGAGAACAGCGGTCGCTCGGCGTACGCCAGCATCTCGTCGACCTTGGGCACGATCGACGGAAACGGGAAGGGGCGGTTGCGTCCACTCGGGGAACCGCCGACAGAAGGGATGCTGGGCATGCGGGCCACCCTAAGTCAGCCAACCCGCCTCAGGGCCCCTAGGCTCAGGGTGTGAGCACTGTCCTGGACCCCCACGATCCCCTCTCCGCGGCCCTGCGGGACGAGATCGGCGCCGAGATCGCCCGCTTCATCGATGACCGCCGGGACCTGCTGACCGATGTCGGCCCCGAAGCGCTGGTCCTGGGGGACCTGGCCCAGGCCTTCGCGGCCGGTGGGAAGCGGATGCGGCCGGCCTTCGCCGTGTGGGGGGCCGTCGCGGCCGCCGGGGTGCCGGATGACCCCGCGCTGTGGATCCGCGCCGCGGCCAGCCTGGATCTGCTGCACACCGGGATCCTGATCCACGACGACGTGATGGACTCCTCTGACACCCGTCGCGGGCTGCCCGCCGCTCACCATCAGCTTGCCGCGCGCCATGCCGAGCACCACCTGCTCGGCGAACCGCAGGGGTTCGGCCGGGCCGGCGCCATCCTGCTCGGCGACCTGATGCAGCTGTGGTCGATCGAGATGCTCGACACCAGCGGGCTCTCGGCGATCGATCTCGATCGCGCCCGGCCGGCGCTCGCGCGCATGCGGACCGAGGTGACCTGTGGGCAGTTCCTCGACGTGCACGTGCAGCACGAACCGATCCATGATGGGCAGCACGCGCTGTTGGCGGCGGCGCGGGTCGTTGAATACAAGACCGCGAAGTACACGGTGCAACGGCCCGTCCAGTTCGGTGCGCTCCTCGGCGGCGGCAGTGATGAGTTGCTGGCCGGGTTGGAGGCGTACGGATCCGCGCTGGGCCGGGCCTTCCAATTCCGCGACGATCTGCTCGGGGTGTTCGGCGATGAGGTGACCACCGGCAAGCCGGCCGGGGATGACCTCCGCGAGGGCAAGCGCACCGTGCTCGTCGCACATGCGTTCACGGGCACGACCGATGCCGGCCGCGCGCTGCTCACCAGCCTGCTCGGCGACCCCACCATGGATGCCGACCAGATCGCCGAGCTGCGCGGACTGATCGTCGACTCCGGCGCACCGGAACTGGTCGAATCGATGATCGCCGAGGGGTTCGAGGGGGCGCTCGCTGCCCTGCGGGCACCGATGACCGAGGAAGGTCGAACGGCCCTGACCCAGCTGGCTCTGGCGGCGACCCAGCGCACCTTCTGAGGCCCGATCTGGTCGTGCTGAGCAATGGCCTGCTGCTGGGCGGGCTGTTCACACTCGTCTATGCGGTGGGGAATTCGTTTACGAACAGCCAGAACGTGCTGCGCTTCAGCGTGATCACCGTGGCGCTGGCGGTGACCGTCGCGGTGGGTTGGCTGAAGTTCCGACAAGGGCCGACCGCCACCCCAGCCATGGCCACCGCTGGCGACGGCGACAGTGCGACCGCATCCCTGGACCACCGGGTGAGCAACCTCGAACGCCAGATCGAGGCGCTGCGCAAGGCCCTGGGCAGCTGACGGCACCCGTCAAAGAAGCAGCCAACGGAGCAGAAACGCGTCAGACCAACACGACCGCGAACGGCGGCAGCTCGGTGACGCGATCACCCAGGACCTGCCGCAACCGCGCCCAGTCCTCGGCGTGATAGACCGCGAAGTCCTGCCAGTCCTCCCAGATCAACACGGTCGGCCCGGTGAGATCGGTCAGGCAGTCCCAGAGGGCATCGAGGTTCTGGCCATAGAAGTCGGGGAAACCGAGCGCTTGGCCGATCCCGGTCAGCACCCCGGCGCGGTCGGTCACCTTCGACAGGCGGCCGACGGTCCAGTCATGGTCCTGCAGGCGGCGGGCCAGTTGAGCCGGGGGGCGGCTCAGCCGATAGATGCCGGGGGTTCCCCGGACCAAGCCGGCGGGCATGTCGAGGGGGCTCATCGTCGAATCCTTTTGAACGTCACGTAGTGATCGTCGGTCCAGTAGTGGATGCGATCATTGTCGCCCGTGACGATGCGTCGCGCCCCACGATTGCGCGAACCCGGGGTGTCCACGGTGTATTCGCGATAGAACCCACGCCGTTCCTGCGGCAGGATCCGCTCGAAATTCCCGAAGGTCGATCCATCTTTCTCGTATGGGAACGGCCCACCGGCGTCGATCAGCTCCAGCGTGCGGACCGCTTCCTTAGGCAGCTCCCCCACCTCGATGAACGGCAGCCCGGAGACGGGATCGACGGTTGCGGGGCGGGTGGTCTGCGTACGCCCCGTCGGCGCGCGGGAGGTCTGCGTACGCCCGCTCGGTGCGGTGGACGTCGCCGTCGACGTCGGCTGGGCGCGCTCGGTGGTGCCAACCGTCGCGGTCGGTGCGGGTGCGGGGGTCGTCTGCGTACGCCCGGCTTCCCCGCCACCGCCACCGATCAGCCACCAGGCGCCGACCGCGACCAGCAGAACAAGGGCGATGATCGACCACAGCCGCCGGTTCTGCGGCGAGGGTGTGGTCACGAGATGGTCGGCGGCGGTGTGCCGTCAGCCGAGGGCTTGGGCTGGACCGGGATGAACGGATCAGCCTGCAGACCCTGGCGGAACACCGAGCTCAGGAAGTTCTGCATCTCCGGGTCCTCATTCCAGGCCTCGCGCAACTTCCGGGACAGACGACGGGCCGCGGCCTCGGCATCCGCCGCACGCGTGATTGCGCGGGTTACCCAAACCCGACGGGCACCAGCGGCCAGCACGTCATCGATGGTGTCCTCGTCAATCCCGCCGCTGGCGAACCAGGGCTTCGACGCCGGGTCACCAGGGGGCTGGACGGTGGCGGTGAAGCGCACCAGATCGTGGCCCGGGGCACGATAGTTCGGGTGAGCCTTCGACAGATAGACCGGCCCGATCGACAGATAGTTGACCTCCTGGTCCACCGCCGCCGCGTTGACCTGGTCCTCGTCGTGCGCGGACTGGCCGATGAGCGCCCACTGGTGCAGCATCGGTCGCGCGACCTTCGGCATCGGATCAGCCTGGGACAGGTGCAACACATCCGCGCTGAACTGCTTGGCCAACGTCGGTGATCCATTGACCACCACGAGCCCCTGATAGTGATAGGCCACGGTGCGCGCCAGATCCAGGGCCTCCAGCAGTTGCTCGTCGGTGGCGTCATCCTGGCGCACCTGCAGGATGTCCACCCCGCCCGCGAACGCCTTGTCCACGAAGCTGGCGAAGTCGCCCAGCTCCGTGCGCAGGTCCGTGCTCAGATAGAGTCGAGCGGTTCTGAGCCGGACGTCGAGTCCCATGAGTGCTGTCACGCAGGTCAGCCTAGGACAGCCAAACCATGTCCGACACCCCGGGAGAGATGGGACACATCACTCCCTTTCCCTGCCTAGACTGCGGGGGCAGGCTGCACGAGTGTCCTCTTCCCCATACTTGCTGCTTTCGGAGCGTGACGTGACAACAACCAGCATCGGTGACCCCCTGGTCGGCGTTTTGCTGGACGGTCGCTACCAAATTCTGGAGCGTCTGGCGCGCGGGGGCATGGCAACGGTCTATCGGGCCACCGACATGCGGCTCGCCCGCGTCGTCGCCATCAAGGTGATGCACGACGGGCTCGGCGAGGACAAGGACTTCATCCGCAAGTTCGACCGCGAGGCCCGCCTGGCCGCCAAGCTCTGCCACCCCAACGTGGTGGGGGTCTTCGATCAGGGCCACGACGCCGGCCGGCCCTATATCGTCATGGAGCTCGTCGAGGGCTGCACGTTGCGGAACGTGATCGCCAAGGACACCCCGATGGAGCCGCTGCGCGCGCTCGAGTTGATCGACCTGATCCTCGCCGCGCTGTGCGCCGCCCACGAGAACGGCATGGTCCATCGCGACATCAAGCCCGAGAACGTGCTGATCTCCGCCCGGGGTCAGCTCAAGGTCGCCGACTTCGGGCTGGCCCGTGCCGTCAGCGCCCACACGACCGCGACCCAGGACGTGCTGATCGGCACCGTGTCCTATCTGCCGCCGGAGCTGGTGCTGCACGGCAAGGCGGATACTCGCTCGGATGTCTATGCGACCGGGGTCGTCCTGTTCGAGTTGCTGACCGGCACGAAGCCGTATACGGGTGAAACCCCGATCCAGGTGGCGTACGCCCACGTGCACAACCGCATCCCGGCACCTTCCACCCGACTGGATACGCACTGGCAGGTGTCGCGCAATGGCATCCCGCCCTATCTGGATGCCCTGGTGTGCGCCGCCACGCAGCGCGAACCGGAGAAACGTCCCGCCGATGCGCGGGAATTCCGGGTGATGGTGCGCAGCGCGATCGAGGCCCTGTCGCGGGGAATTATGGATGACCCCGCGCTGACGGCACGCTT
>JAUNUL010000116.1:0-4929 GCA_030538175.1 Propionibacteriaceae bacterium
CCTGGGGGCTTGGGCATTCGCAACGAACGTCGTCGCCTCAGCGCGCGGCAACCTGCAACGAAACGTCGTCGACCTGCGGTGGTTGGGGCATTTCGCCTTGTCGTGGGGCCCTCCATGGAAGGTCGACGGCGAATCGTTGCGCCTTGGTGCGCGGGCAGGCTGTCACTCCCCGTTGGCGTCGTCGCTGGAGGTGCGGTCACCCAGCCAGGCGAGCAGCGCAGGATCGTCGGAGGTGATCCGGCCGGCCTCCTCGTTGAGGGTGCAGGTGAGCAGTGCGATCAGCACCTGATCAGGTCCGCGGTGGATGACCTGCCACCGCGCACCGGAAGCCACCCAACGCTCCAGGTCTTCAATGTGGTCCACGTCACACATTTACCACCCCGGATGCACGTCACCGCTGGCGTGGGTCGGGGAAAACAGCAATATCTGCACAGCAATGGGCCCGTGGCCGGTGAAACCCCTAGTCGCGGACCTCGGGAGAGAATTGCGCTGCAGATTTTGCACGATTGGGGCTAGCGACCCAGCAACTGGTCCAGGTCCACGTGCTCGTTGATGGCCTGCGCGAGCCGATCGAGCATCGCTTCGCGGCGCTGGTCGAACCCCGGTGCCCCCGGCCGCGGCCGCCACGGGGAACTGACCCGGGTCGCGATCTCGGTCAACCAAGCACGCCGGAACTCGTCATGTTCGAACAGGCCATGCCACAGGGTTCCCCACACCACACCCTCCTGGTGCAACGGACCGTCGATCTGCCTGGCCGGCCCGGGCTCAATGCGGCCGTGATGGATCAGGTATCCACCCACGTCATGCCCCCGCCACGACCCACGGGGCAACCCCAGCGTCTTCTCCTCCTTGAACCGCACGACCGCGTCGATGTGGCCGAGCCCGGCGACGACACCGCGGCCGGACTCCACATCGTCGTGGATTTCCCGGCACAACATCTGATAGCCGCCGCAGATCCCGAGTACGGGTTTGCCGGCGCGTACCCTCCCGTCGATCGCCGCAGCCAGCCCGGTCTCGGTCAGCCAGGCCAGGTCGGAGACCGTCGAGCGGCTGCCCGGCAGGATCACCAGGTCGGCCGTCGCGACCGCCATCGGTGAGGTGGTGACGGTGACCTCGACCCCCGGTTCCGCGGCCAACGGGTCGACGTCGGTGGCGTTCGAGACGCGGGGGAAGCGGACCACCGCGACCGTGAGTGGGGCGACATCCGTGGTCGCGGGCCAGCGGTCCACCCGCAGGGTGTCCTCCCCGTCGAGCCAGACGTCGTCGAGCCAGGGGAGAACGCCGAGACTGCGCATGCCCGTGCGGCGGGTCAGCTCGGCCAGGCCCGGGTCCAGCACCCGCTGGTCGCCCCGGAACTTGTTGATCAGATAGCCCGTGAGCCGTGCCCGGTCGGCGTCGCTCACGATCGCCCACGTCCCGAATAGCGCGGCTAGGATCCCGCCCCGGTCGATGTCGCCAACGACGACCACCGGCAGATCGAACCGCTCTGCGAGCCCGAAGTTCACATAGTCACCTGCCCGGAGGTTGATCTCCGCCGGCGATCCGGCGCCCTCACAGATCACCAGATCAAACTTGTCCGCCAGTTCGGCGTACGCCTCGAAGGCGGCGGCAGCGAGGCTTTGGCGACCGGTGGCGTACTCCCCGGACGCCAACGTCCCGGCCGGCCGACCACGGACGACGACGAACGACCGCCGATCGCTGCCGGGCTTGAGCAGGACGGGGTTCATCGCGGTGGTTGGCGTGATGCGTGCGCCGCGGGCCTGGGTCCACTGGGCGCGGCCGATCTCGCCGGCGCGACCGGGCTCCCCTGGCCGGCCCGGGTCGACGACGACCATGGAATTGTTGGACATGTTCTGTGCCTTGTACGGCGCGACGCGGACTCCGCGATCCGCGAAAGCGCGGCACAGGCCGGCGACGACGAGCGACTTCCCGGCATCGGAGGAGGTGCCGGCGATCAGGATTCCGGGCATGGCGCTCCCTTCGCCGACGGGGTCGACTCCGTCTCACCTAGTGCTAAGGCAACCCTAACTTCGCAAGCGCGCGGCGTATGGTGAAGGGCAACTCCTGAGGAAAGCTGCCGTGTCCTTCGATTCAATTCTCGCGCTCCCGCTTGGCTGGGCATACCTCACTCTGTTCACGATCGTGATGCTGCGTGCGAACGCAACGTACTGGGTGGGTCGCCTGCTCGTCGCCGGTGGGCGTCGTTCGCCGCGCATCGAGCGGTTCATCGAGGGACCGACGATGGCGAAGGCGAAGCGCTTCAGCGATCGGTGGGGCGTGCTGGCGGTGCCGTTGTCGTTCCTGACGATCGGCATCCAGACCGCGGTGAATCTGAGCGCGGGGGCGTTGCGGATGCCGCTGACGCGCTATCTGCCCGCGATGACCCTGGGCTGCATGATGTGGGCGCTGGTCTATTCGACCATTGGCCTGGCGGCGCTGCAGACGATCTTCCTGGCGTTGGCGAGTTCCCCGTGGGCGTTGGTCGCGTTGGCGGTGGCGGTGCTGGGGGTGTTGGGCGTACGCGGGTTTCAGCGGCGCGCGGCCCGGGCGCGCGAGGCCGACGAACCGATCGTGTCAGCCGACAGCCGCGAGGGCTGAGCGCAGCGCTGACGGGAGGCCGATCCCGTCGACGGCCGTGCCGACGAGCTGGACCGGATGGTCGGCCAGACGCTGTCGGATCGCGGCCATGCGGGCGGCGTGACCGACTTCAAGTTGGGGGTACGTTCCCGGCCACCGCATCACCAGCGTGTCCACGGGGCGGTGGTTGAGGTTGATGAGGTCGGCGAGCTCGCGATGCAGGCGGCGGGCGAGGGTGTCGTCGTCGACGAACTCCAGGACGTCGCTGCCGGCGCGACCGGCGGACGCGCGGACGAGGAACACGTCGTCGCTGCGCAGATGAGCCCACTTGCGGGACAGGAACGTCGCGGCTTTGAGGATGCGCCCGGAGCCGGAGCGCAGCAGGATCCCGTTGCCGTCGCGGAGGGCGGGGACGTGGGCGGCTGCTGCCGGGTACGCGAAGACGACCGTCGCGACGTCGGCGACCCGGCCGGCGGTGAGGTCGCCGGTGATCCCGGGGAGGGTCGGTTCAAGCAGCGCGGCGGCCCTGGCGGCGGGGATCGTGAGGATGAGTCGTTCGGCGGTGATCGTGCCGGTGTCGGTGGTGACGTCCCAGCCGTCGGCCGTACGCCGCAGTCCTCGGACCGGGCTGTTCGTGTGGATGGCCAGGCCGGCGGCCAGGGTGGTGATGAGGGTCGACAGGCCGGTTGCGAAGGACGCGAACGGCGGGAGCTTCGTTGCGCTGGTGCCGGGGCCGGAGCTGGCCGGAGCTGGCGTCTTCCGTCGCACCAGCGAACGCCCCTCCCTAGCGGCCGGGACGAGCTGGGGTGCGGTGGAGACGAGGCTGAGGCGGTCAATGTCGCCGGCGTGAAGGTTGCCGAGCATCGGATCGACGAAGGTGTCGGCGACCGCGCGGCCAAACCGGCGGGTGACGAAGTCGCCGACCGAGATGTCGCCGTCGATCTTGCGTCGGGCCATCAGCGGTTCGAGCCCGGCGCGGGCGAGGGCGAAGGGGGAGAGCAGGCCGGATTTCAGCACCGGGGCGAGCTTGCCGGGGCCGGTCGGTCCGACCCCCGCGGGCAGGGGGACGAGCCTCTTGCCGGACTGCAGCCAGGACGTGCCAGCGGATGGCGCGACGAGTTGGTCGCTGAGGCTCAGCTCGCGGACCAGCGCTCCGAGCTGAGGGCCGCCGAGGAACATCGCCTCCGCGCCGACGTCGACGGGCAGGCCGTGCCAGTTGACGGTGTTGACCTGGCCGCCGAGGCGGTCGGAGGCCTCCAGCACGGTGACCTGATGGCCCTGCTCCGCGAGCTTGCGAGCGGTCACCAATCCCGCGAAACCGGCACCCACGACCACGATCTTCGTCACGGGGACTGAGCGTACCCCTCGTCAACAGACCGCCCTCGCAGCCGATTCCGAGTGGGCATTCGATGGTGCGTACGCGGATCTTTCCGTTCGGAAAGTTCCCTTTTCCGCGTCCATTTCTCGTTGTCGGGCTGACGTTCTGCAAAATTTCCGGCTTAGCGCATTCCTGTGGATAACCGTTCCACGGGGGTCCCCGACCAGTTTGACTCATGGGGTGCGCAGAGCAGACGGAGTTTCCACATGACCGCTACCGAGATGCGACCCCCGCTCACCAGAACGATGCCGGACGAGGCCACGGGGCGCTTGCGTGCGCGCAGGCAACCGAAGTGGATTGCTGCGGGCCTGCTGGCGATGTGTCTCGGCGGGCTGGGCGCGGCCGTGCTCTGGGGTGAGGCGTCGGGCTCGGCTGAGGTCCTGGTGCTCACCCGCCCGGTCGCCCGGGGCGAAGTCGTCACGGCGGAGGACTTCCGCGTGGCGCGCGTCGGTCACCTGGATGGTGCCTCCTCGGTTGCTGCAGCGGAGCTCCCGGCGGTTGCCGGCCAACAGGCACTGGTCGATCTGGCGATGGGATCGCTGCTGCCCGCCGGCGGGGTCGGCGCATCCGCGCTGGACGCGGGAGGTGTGCAGATCGGGCTGCGACTGCCACCCGGTCGGGTCCCGTTGGGCGCCCTCCCGGCAGGGACCCCCGTGCTGCTGGTTCCCCTGGAAGACCCCCGGGCGAATCCCGAGGCCGCAGGGCGGGTCGCCGTGCCCATCGAAGCAACCATCCTGGCGCCGCCTCAGGCGGGCCCGGACGGGGTCGCCCACTTGGTGGATGTTCGGGTCGACAGTCCACAGGCGGCGCAGGTTGCCACGTTGGCGGCCACAGACCGCTTGGCGCTGGTGAAGGCAGGTCGGTGATGGCGATCATCGTGTTGGCATCCGCCTCGGGGGCGCCCGGGGTGACGACGACCGCGATTGGTCTGGCCCTGTGCTGGCCCGGCGATACGGTGCTGGTCGACGCTGATC
>JAUNUL010000116.1:4939-8589 GCA_030538175.1 Propionibacteriaceae bacterium
GCGGGTTGACCGCCTTGGCCCGGGTCCACCGCGAGCGTCGCACGATCGCGGACGAGATCCGGATGCACTGCCTGCCGCTCGGACCGCAACAGGAGGATCGCCGGGTGTTCCTGCCCGGCTTCACCCACCCGGGCTCGGCGGCGCTCTTCGGGCCGGTCTGGCCGGACCTGGTCACCGCGCTGGGCCAGCTTCGGGATGCCGGTGCGACCGTCATCGTGGATGCGGGCCGGCTGGGTGAAGGACTGCCGGCGCCGCTGGTGGCCGAGGCGGATGCGGTCCTGATCGTCACACGGACGAGCCTCCGTGCGCTGGCGGGCATGCGGCTCCATCTGCCGCACGTGCAGCAGCGGGTCGACTCGCTCGCCAGCGGCACCCAGCTGGGTCTGCTGTTGGTCGGACAGGGCGAGCCCTATGGCGCGAAGGAAATTGCCCGGCAGTTCCAGACGCGGGTCTGGGCGACCGTGGCGAATCAGGCGCGGGCCGCGCGGGTCTGGTCCGACGGAGTCGCGGAAGGTCGCGGCTTTGCCCATGGTCCGCTCGTGCGGAGCGTACGCGCGGCGGCCGTCGCGATCGAGCAACACGTGACCAGGCCGGAGCTCGCCCTGCAGACGCATCTCGCGGCCGACGAATCGAGCGTGCGATGAGCCGCCGAGCACCGGTCGCTACGACGCCATTGGACAGCGTCGCGCTGTTCACGACACCTCCGGCGGACCGGCACGACCTGCCCCCACAGGCAGATCACACCGCCCTGTTCTCGCCGATGCGCACAGCGCAGGTCGATGGGGTTGCCACCGCGTTCGCGGTGGAGGATCTCACCGCACCAGGTGCCTCCCGACGCGGACCAGTGGCGGACCGCCAGCTCGACTGGTCGCTGGTGGTGCAGCTGCGCCGTCGGGCCTCCGCGGAGATCAGCGACCGCAGCGAGCAGGCGCAGCTCGAGGGTCGGCCGTTGACCGAACAGGATCGCCGTCTGATGGGGCGGGCGGTGACGCGACAGATCGTCCGGGCGCACGCGGAACGTCTCAACGATGAGGGGTCGGAACTCTGGGCGATCGACCTGGAAGAGGCCTATGCGACCGCCGTTGAGAACGCGATCTTCGGGTATGGACGGTTGCAACCCCTGTTCGAACTGCCCGATGTGGAGAACATCGAGATCCACGGTTGGGATTCCGTGGTCATCCAACAAGCCGATGGCACCCGGAGGAACCACCCCCCGGTCGCCGACTCCGATGAGGAGCTGGTCGAAGCCATCCGCTTCTTCGGCGAGCAAGTCCGACCGACCCGACCCTTCGACGACGCGCACCCAACGATGACCGTGGCGCTCGGCGACCGTTTCCGTTTGCATGCCATCGGTTTCGGCTTGTCGTTTCGCCCATCGGTGACCATCCGTCAGCACACGTTGGTTGACGTGACACTGCCTGACCTCGTCGATGGCGGTCTCCTGCCCGAGCCGGTCGGTCGCTATCTGCATGCGGCGATCCGTGCCCGCAAGTCCATGGTCATTTCCGGTGACCAGGGTGCCGGAAAGACCACCTTGCTGCGTGCACTCATCGCCTCGATCCCCGACCAGGAACGGTTCGGGACGATCGAGACCGACTACGAACTGTTGACCCATCTGCAGCCGAACCGGCGCAATATCCTCGCCCTCCAGGCCAAGATTGGCCTCGGTGAACGCCAGGACGGCCGCCCGATCGGAGACTATTCGGTCGCGGACCTGATCCCCGAGGCCCTGCGGCAGAACCTCACCCGTTTGGTGGTCGGCGAGGTCCGCGGGGCAGAGGCAGCCGCAATGTTCACAGCCATGCAAACAGGAGCGGGATCTCTGTCGACCACACACTCCCACTCGGCCTCCTCGACGATGGACCGGTTGGCGTCCAGGGTCGCGCAGGACGGATCCATCGGGGTCGACGAGGCCTATCGACAGATCGCTCACAACATCGACTTCCTGATCCACGTGTCCCTGGTCGACGACACCTGGCGGGGCGGCACGAGGCGACGCTTCGTATCGGAGATCCGACAGCTCACCGGCAGCATTGAGAACGGCCGCCCGGTGACCCACCTGACCTATCGAGCTGAACCGGACGGGGCGGATCCCGCAGGGTTTCGTCCGGATCCCCGATCGGTCGCCGAACTGGCAGCCTTCGATGTGACGTGGCCGCGATCGGTGCAGCCGTGAGCGCCCTGATGGCCGCGGCGAGCGGCGGTTTGCTGGTCGGGGGAGCAATAGTGCTGGGGCAGGGATTGCGGCGTACGCGGGTGGAGACTGCCCGGCGGTCCCCTGAAGGCCTGGCGGCTCGTTGGGCCCGACTGACCCGCCGCCCACCGGGGCGACGCGGTCGCAGCCGTGACCGGCTGTTGCTGATCGGCGTCGTCGCCGGTCTTGTGGGCTACCTCGCGACCGGGTGGGCTGTGCTGCTCGCCATCGGCCCGTTGCTGATGGTGGCGCTGCCCTATTTGCTGGGGGACCCGCCGAACACCGAAGCCGAGATGTTGGCGAGCCTGGATCGTTGGGTGCGGGTGATGGCAGCCAATCTTCAGACCGGCCAGTCGATCAGCGATGCGTTGCGGCTGTCTGCAAAGAACCCGCCGCCGTTGCTCGCGGACGAAGTACGCCTCTTGGTCGCTCGGCTCGAGCATCGCTGGTCGGTGCGCGATGCACTGTCCGCGATGGGGAACTCGTTGAACACCCCGGACGCCGACCCGGTGCTCGCGGCGCTCTCACTGGCCGCCCATCGGGGTGGGACCGGTGCGACAGCCACGTTGACCGCGCTCAGCGACTCGGTGCAGGACCGGCTCAAGGCCTTGCGGGATATCGAGACGGAGCGGGCCAAGCCGCGGGTGGTCGTGCGGCAGGTCACCGTCATCAGCGTGGTGGTCTTCGGGTTGGCGATGCTGCTCGGTGGGGAGTTCTTCGCGCCGTATCGCAGTGGCATCGGCCAGCTCATCCTCGTGGCGTTGCTGTGTGCCTATTTCGGAGCACTGCTGGCGATGCGCCGGATCACAGCCCCGCCTCGACGACAGCGCATCCTCCAGGGGGTGGGGCGATGAGCACGCAATTGCTGATGAGCCTGGTGCTGCTGAGCGGGATGCTGCTCCTCGGTGGCCTCGTGGCTGCGTGCTATGGCGGGACCCGTGCGCACCCTCGCCTCGATGAGGGCATGGCCGCGTTGGATGGGCTCACCCCGGACCCGCACGGTGGCCAGGTCCCGTTGGCAGCCACCTCCCGCAGCGAACGGGCTGGTCTGTGGGTTTTTCGGCGTACGCCGATTCCGCTGACATCAGGCCAGCGCCGCACCCTCGAATTGCAGAACAAGTCGATCGCGGAGTTCTTTGCGGACAAGCTCGTGATGGGGCTGCTCGGGCTGGCAGTGCCCGGATTTCTGGGCGCGATGTTCCTGCCCCTCCTCGGGATGTCGCCCACGCTGCCGGTCATCGCGGCGCTGGGGGGTGGGGTGCTGGGCTGGTTCATCCCTGACCTGCTCTTGCGGCGTGGCGGGGAACGCGCCCAGCTCGATGCGGCGGAGGCGATGTTCACCTTCTTCGACCTGGTCACTCTGGAACGCATGGCCAACCTCTCTGCCATCCAGGCGTTGGAATCAGCGGCCTCGACGAGTGACCATCCGCTGTTCGTCAGTATCCGGAGCGCCCTG
>JAUNUL010000117.1 GCA_030538175.1 Propionibacteriaceae bacterium
GATGGTGTCGTCCTCGCTGACCCTCGGTGATGAGGAGCGCCGGATCATGGACGATGTCTTCGATGCCGGGGAGCGATCCCTGCGGGAGGTCATGATCCCGCGCACGGAGGTGCAGTTCCTGGATGGGGACCTGCCGGCGTACAAGGCGGTCCGCCTCATGGTCGACGCACCCCACTCGCGCTATCCGGTCACGCGCGACTCCGCCGACGACATCGCCGGCTTTGTGCACGTCCGGGACCTGTTCGATCCCGAGGTCGCGACGCGTTCGACGCCCGTGATCGAGTTCGTACGCCCGATCCTCGCGTTCCCCGAGACCGTGAAGGTCCTGCGGGCACTGGCCGATATGCGTCGGGCGGCGGCGCACTTGGCGCTGGTCCGTGACGAGTACGGCGGCACTGCGGGCATCGTCACGATGGAGGATCTCGTCGAGGAGCTGGTTGGTGACATCACTGACGAATACGACGTCGTGCACGACCCGGGTCCGGTCGGCGTGGATTCCCGGCATCTGGAGGGACTTGTGTCCCTGGAGGATTTCGCTGATGAGACCGGCTATGTCCTGCCCGAGGGGCCCTATGACACGTTGGCCGGCTATGTCATGGCCCAGCTCGGTCGGCTGCCCGAGGTTGACGACGAGGTCGAGGTCGCGCTGGCGCAGGGAGATGCCGCCGCCGACGCGGATCCGGTGCCGGTCAGTCTCACAGTGACTGAGCTGGACGGCCGCCGTGCAGCTCGGATCCGGTTGCGCAGGATGAACCCGGTCGCGGAAGCGCCCCTCGGAGGTGAACAATGACGCCCATGTCTAACGCGTCCACTCCGCCCAGCACGCCCTCGAACCCAAAGCCCCGTGCGTTGTCACTGGCCCAGCCGACTGCTGACTCCATGCACCTCGGCAACTATCTGGGTGCGTTGCGGCAGTGGGTCGGGATGCAGGACGAGTTCGAGGCGTTCTTCGGGGTGGCGAACCTGCACTCCTATAACGAGTGGCCGTCACCAGAGGAACTCCACGAGCGGACCCTGGCCACGGCGGCGCAGATCATCGGCGCTGGGATCGATCCCGAGAAGTCGGTGGTCTTCGTGCAGTCCCAGGTGCCGGAGCACGCGCAGCTGATGTGGGCGCTCGCCTGTCTGACCGGTTTCGGCCAGGCCTCGCGGATGACCCAGTTCAAGGACAAGTCGGCCAAGCGGGGGGTGGACACCACCAACGTCGGGTTGTTCACCTATCCGATCCTGATGGCCGCTGACATCCTGCTCTATCAGGCCGACAAGGTCCCCGTCGGTGAGGACCAGCGTCAGCACCTGGAACTCACCCGAGACCTGGCCACCCGGTTCAACGCCCGCTATGGCGACACGTTCGTCGTGCCGGAGCCGCACATCCTGGCTTCGGTCGGCAAGATCCAGGATCTGCAGGAGCCGACGGCGAAGATGTCGAAGTCGGCCGAATCGCCGAACGGCCTGATCAACCTGCTGGACGACCCCAAGGTGAACACGAAGAAGTTCAAGTCGGCGGTGACCGATTCCGACACCGAGATCCGCTTCGACGAGGCGAACAAGCCCGGCGTGTCCAACCTGCTGTCGATCCTGGCCGCGATCACCCGGACCCCGATCGATGAGGTCGTGGCGGGCTTCGAGGGCAAGATGTATGGCCACCTCAAAGTCGCCGTCGCCGAAGCCGTCGCTGACGAGTTCACCCCGATCCGGGCCCGGGCCAAGGAGTTGTTGGATGACCGCGCCGAGCTGGAGCGGATCCTCAACAACGGAGCGGAGCGGGCACGCGTCGTTGCGCACGCGACCACGGCCGAGGTCTATGACAAGATCGGGATGCTGATCTAGATCTGCTCCGGCTGATCCATGTCAGCTGCGGGACCGAGCTGGTCGGACAGTGCGGGAGGGTGCCATGCAGGCGTACGCCGGAGAGCCTCGCGAGGAGGACGCCGACGGGTCCCGCCTGCTGACCACCCCCCAGGTCGCACCGCTCCTTGAGGCCGCGGTGCGGCATGCCGGGGGCGCGCTTGTGTCCTGGCACCTCGATCATGTGGATGCCAACCCCTCCCGTTCGACCACCGCAACCTATGGGGCGGTGGTCGACTGGCCGTTCGGCCGACGCAATGAGTTGTTGGGCGTCAGCGCCAGGGCCACCGGGCGTACCAAATCTGATGAGCGCGCCGAGATCTTCGACGACGGGGATCGGGAGGCGGCGGTCTGGCTCTATCCGAACGACCCGGACCTCCCGGGCCTGCCGCGGGCTGCGTCGGCCGAGGCCGTCGCCGAGCTGTTGTCGCCGGTGCTCCGTCGACGGCTGCGGCCGGAACAGATCAAGCTCACGATGATTGGCTATCGGCCTCGCCGGCGTGCGGTTCTGCGGGTGACCGTCCTGCCCGATCCGGGGCAAAGGCTGCCGCGCACGGTGTTCTATATCAAGGTGCTGCGCGAGCGGCTGTTCAACGAGGTCCGGCGCCGCCACGAGATGTTGCAGCGGGCGGGGGTGCCCGCCCCGCGGATCGCTCTGGCCACCCATGACTTCCTGCTGGTGCTGGATGAACTGCCGGGCACCCCGCTGAGTCGGGCGATCTTCGACCCGACACCGCCGTGCACCGCTGAACAGTTGGTGTGGGTGCTTGATTCGATGCCCCGCGACGTCGTCACCCTGCCCAGGCGGCCGCCGTGGTCGGATTCGGTGCGGCACTATACGAGGATCGTCGGGGCCGCGATGCCGACGCTGCAGCGGAGGCTGGATTGGTTGTGTGGCCAGATCGAGCAGGGGCTGGCTCCGATCCCACCCGGTCATGAACCCACCCACGGGGACTTCCATGAGGGACAACTGCACGTTGCCGGGGGGCGCATCTGTGGGCTGCTGGATGTCGACACGGTCGGCCCGGGCAGCCGCGCCGATGACCTCGCCTGTCTGGTGGCTCATCTGTCGACCGTGCAACGGATGAACGCGACTCAGGCCGCCCGGGTGCGCCATCTGTTGGCCACGTGGGTGCCGGTGTTCGACCAGCGGGTCAATCCGGTCGAGCTGCGGCTGCGCGCTGCTGCGGTCATCATCTCGCTGGCCACGGGTCCGTATCGCTCCCAGGAGCCCAATTGGCAGGCCGAAACGATCGGCATCGTCGGCGCCGCCCACGCGCTGGTCAGTCAGGTCGTCTGAATCGCCTCCCGGCTCGGCATGGATCGCATCCGGCCCGGCATAACTTGCAGTCATCTGCGCGGGCGGAAGCAAAACGCCCAGTCGGCGTGGGGGCTTCGCGATTGCGCTGCAGATTCTGCCGCTTTTGGGTGGCCTACACTGGAGCCGCCGTGGGAGTCCGGGCGAGGGCTGAGAGGGTGCACGCCGCACCGACCATATGAACTTGATGCGGGTCATGCCGCCGCAAGGAGGAGTCAATGGTGCGCAGCGTGGCACGCGTCGTCGTGATTGGTGCCGGGGTGATCGGGGCCGCGACAGCCTGGCAATTGCGACGTCGTGGCGTCGAGGTCGTGGTTTGTGATCCAACGCCGGGTCAAGGGGCGACACACGCCGCGGGTGGGATGTTGGCTGCGATCAGCGAGGTCCAATTCGGCCAGGAAACGCTGTATCCGCTGATGCTGTCCTCAGCCGCCGAATATCCCGAGTTCATCGCCCAGCTTGGCGCCGACACGGACCTGCCCACCGACCACGACACGGCAGGCACGCTGGTGCTCGCCGCGGATCGCGCTGACCGGGACACCTTGGCCCGATTGGCCGACGTTCAGCATGCCCACGGGATGGCCGTCGAGGAGCTGACCTCTCGTGACGTACGCCGGCTGGAGCCCGCGATCGGCCCCCGCGTTGCGGCTGGTTTCCGTACGCCGGACGACCACCGCGTGGATCCCCGACTCCTGGTGCGGGCCCTGCTCGATGCCGCGGTGCGCACCGACCGCCAACACACCCCTGTTCGGCTGATCACCGAGGCGGTGACCGCCATCGAGCAATACGGCGATCGTTGGTCGGTGCGCTTGGCTGACGGGCGCGCCGAGTCGGCGGATGCCGTGGTGTTGGCTCCGGGGACGGGCCTGGCGGGGATCGCAGGCCTGCCGCCTGTGGCGTACGCCGGAGTCCGCCCGGTGTTCGGGGATGTCGTCCGACTCGCGATCCCGCCGCGGCTGTTGGCGCCGGGGGAGAGCGCGCTGCTGAACCACACGGTGCGGGGGCTCGTGCATGGAGTGCCGGTCTATCTCGTGCCACGTTCCGATGGCCAGCTCGTGATCGGCGCGACCAGCCGGGAGGATGGACTCGACGCACCGAGCGCCGGTGGGGTCTGGCGGCTGCTCCGCGATGCCGGGACGCTCGTGCCGGGACTGCTGGAGGCTGAGTTCGTCGAGGCGGTGGCCCGCGCCCGGCCAGGCTCCCCGGACGACATCCCCATGGTCGGGGAGGTGGCGCCGGGTGTGGTGCTGTCGGCGGGGTATTTCCGCCACGGCATCCTGCTCGCCGCCCTCGGCTCCCGACTGACCGCGGATCTGGTCTGCGGCACGACCCACGCCGCGGATCACAACCACCTGTCGACCCTTGATCCCGCCCGACTGTCGATCATGGTCTGACTGGATCCCGACATCCAGGAAGGAACAGCAATGACTTTCACCCTCAACGGCAAGGATGCCGAGCTCAGCGAGGGCACGACCGTGCGCGATGTGCTGGCCGAGTTGACCGGCAAGGCGGTGGGCGACGATGGCCGGACCAGTGACGGAGCTGCACTCGGCATCGCTGTCGCCGTCGATGGCGCGGTCGTCCCACGCAGTCGCTGGGCCACCACCACCCTCACCTCGGGTGCCGAGGTCGAGGTCGTCGAGGCGGTGCAGGGTGGCTGAGCACACATCCTTCCCGCCAACGACGCACCAGAGTTCCCCGACGAACGGGGTCGAGCCCCTCACCATCGACGGTGTGACGCTCACGTCGCGCCTGATCATGGGCACTGGTGGCATCACCGATCTCGCCGCTCTCGAGCGGGCACTTATCGCGTCCGGCACTGAGCTGACGACCGTCGCGCTCCGGCGCTATTCACCCGCCGAGGGCCAGTCGCTGTTCGGGCTCCTGAACCGGCTCGGCATCAAGATCCTGCCGAACACCGCTGGCTGCTTCACGGTTCGTGATGCGGTGCTCACCGCACAGCTCGGCCGGGAGGCGCTGGAGACGGACTGGGTGAAGCTTGAGGTGATCGCGGACGAGGACACCTTGTTCCCGGATGTCATCGAGACGTTCGAGGCGACCGAGCAGCTCGCGAACCAGGGGTTCAAGGTGTTCGCCTACACCATCGACGATCCCGCGACAGCGCTGCGGCTGCAGGACGCGGGGGCGACGGCAGTGATGCCGTTGGGCTCACCGATCGGGACCGGTTTGGGCGTACTCAACCCGCACAACATCGAGCTCATCTGCGCCCGGGCGTCGGTGCCGATCGTGTTGGACGCCGGCATCGGCACGGCCTCGGAGGCGGCGCTGGCGATGGAGCTCGGCTGTTCTGCGGTCCTGGCCGCCAGTGCCATCACCCGTGCCCAGCGTCCGGAGTTGATGGCGGACGCGATGCGGCAGGCTGTTGCGGCGGGGTACCTTGCCCATCACGCTGGCCGCATCCCGCGCCGGCGGCATGCCTTGGCTTCCTCCCCGATGGAAGGACGAATCGGATGAAACCGCTGGTCGACCCCGGGCCCGAGCTGACTCCCGACGAGATCGCGCGCTATCAGCGTCACCTCGGCCTGGTCGATGTCGGCACAGAGGGTCAGCGCCGGCTGAAGAATGCCCGCGTCCTGTTGGTCGGTGCCGGTGGGCTGGGTTCTCCGGCGATGCAGTACCTCGCCGCGGCCGGGGTCGGCACGCTCGGCACCATCGATGATGACGACGTCGACCTGTCGAACCTGCAGCGTCAGATCATCCACTCCACCGCAGACATCGGCCGCCCGAAGGTCACCTCGGCCGCCGATCGGGTGACCGCGCTGAACCCGCTGACGACCGTGATCCAGCACCACGAGCGGCTCACCGCCGACAATGTGGTGGATCTCGTCGCTGCCTATGACCTCGTGTTGGATGGGACCGACAATTTCGCGACCCGTTATCTGGTCTCCGATGCCGCGGAGATCCTGCGCAAGCCGGTGGTGTGGGGGGCGATCCTGCGGTTCCACGGCCAGGTTTCGGTGTTCTGGGCCGGTGAGGGCCCGACCTATCGCGATCTGTTTCCCGAACCACCGGATCCGGCGAGCGTCCCGTCGTGTGCGGAGGCGGGGGTGTTGGGCGTACTGCCCGGAACCATCGGCACGCTGATGGCGACCGAGGCACTGAAGTTGATCCTCGGTCGCGGCGAACCGTTGCTCGGCCGTCTGTTGGTGTACGACGCGTTGGCTGCAGACTTCCGTTCGATGCGCATCCTCCCGGATCCGGGTCGTCCGCCCGTGACCGAAGTACGCCCGGTCGAGTTCGTCTGTGCGGTCGGCGGTCCAACGGCTGCGGAGACCCTGGATGTGCCTGCACTCGAGGCACTGCTGTCCCGCCGTGACTACGGGGAGTTGGCGCTGGCGGTCGTCGATGTTCGTGAGGACTGGGAGCGGCAACTGGGGATGGTCCCGGGAGCTGTGGCGGCGCCCCTGGGGGAGATCCTGGAGCGGGGGATCGATGCGATTCCCGCAGAGGCACGTGGTCGCGATGTGGTTTTGTACTGCGCGGCCGGCGTCCGGTCCAGGCGTGCACTCGAGGCCTTGCGGCCGGCGTACGCCGGGCTGGAAGTCACGTTGCGCCACCTCGATGGCGGCTACGGCGCATGGGCGGCTGCCCGCTGACGTGTTGGGCCAGGCCAGGACGCGGGGTGGTTTGCCCAGTCCGTCGGCAACAACAACAGCGGGCGGGGTAACGTGACCCCTCATGAGCACGGACCGAGCGACGCATACCGATCGGGTGGCCGCGCAGGCCCCGGAGGGCGCGCCGACCGGGAGCGATGCCGTCGAGCAGGATTCGTTGGCTGACATCATCGCCGCGGAAACGGCTGAGGTCGCCGGGGACATGGTCCAGTGGCGTCGGGACTTGCATCGTCACCCTGAGCCCAGCTGGTCGGAGCACCGCACGACGGCTCGCATCCGTGGCGTCCTCGAGGCACTCGGTCTGGATCCCCGACCACTTTCGACGCCGACTGGTCTGTGGGTCGATATCCAACCGCCGAAGCGCACGTTGCCCCCGCGGATCGGATTGCGTGCGGACATTGATGCTCTGCAGTTGATGGATGGCAAGGACGTGCCGTATCGCTCGGTGAACTCCGGCGTCGCCCACGCTTGTGGCCACGATGTGCACACGGCGCTGTTGCTCGGCAGCGCAACGGTCCTGACTCGGTTGCGGGATCGTGGATTGTTGCCCCGGGGAGTACGCCTGTTCTTCCAACCCGCGGAGGAGACCAGCCCTGGTGGGGCCGGCCAGATCATCCGCGATGGCGGCATGAGCGGGCTGCGTGAGGTCTATGCCCTGCATTGTGATCCCCGCACCGAAGTCGGCAAGGTCGCTGTGCGGCCGGGGCCGATCACCTCGGCCTGTGACCGGGTCCAGGTGCACTTCGCCGGGCCCGGTGGACACAGCTCGCGCCCCCATCTGACAGCCGACCTGGTGATGGCGATGGGTGCGGTGATCACCGAGGTTCCGCTGTTGCTGTCCCGTCTCGTCGATCCGCGTGCCGGCGCTTCGGTCGTCTGGGGGCATGTGAATGCGGGCAATGCGCCGAACGCGATTCCGGCGACGGGGCTGCTCGAGGGGACCCTGCGGGTGCTCGACCTGGACGGATGGCATCACGCCCGCAATCTCGTTCCGGATCTGGTACGCAAAGCGGCCAGCCCTTTCGGCGTCCATGTCGAGGTCGAGTTGGCCGAGGGGATTCCGCCGACGGTCAACCATCCCAAGGGCGCGAATCGGATCGCCGCGGTCGGGCGGACCCTGCTGGGGGACAGTGGTGTCGTCGACACCGAACAGTCCCTGGGTGGGGAGGACTTCTCCGAGATGTTGTTGGAAGTCCCGGGTGCGCTGGGTCGTCTTGGCGTACGCCCGGTCGACGTCTCCGACTGGCCCGATCTGCATCGACCCATGTTCGATGTGGATGAGGCCTGCCTTGAGGTGGGCGCCAAGACGATGGTTGGCCTCGTCGCGTTGCGCGGTTGATGTACGCCAGGCAGGGCTCGTCAGGGTGATTTGTGTTTTCCCCGAAGCTCGTGCATGATTGGGGACCTTGCCTCCGAGGGGGCAGGAGCCCCGCTCCATGTAAGTCGAAACCGAGCCAAACAGCCCGATTTGACAGAGCAGGAACGGGGAACTAAGTTAGATCGAGTCGCCACAGCGCCGGAAGGTAAACGTGGGGACAACTTGAAGGTAACGCTTCAGGGCTCACCGCGAGTCGGGTTTGACACCGAACAAGCGAGTGTGTAAAGTTAACCAGGTTGCCCCGAGCAGCTCGCGAGAGTGGCTAATCGGTGTGTGTACGGTTTTTGAGAACTCAACAGCGTGTTTTTACGTCATATGCACTTTTGGGACCTTCCCATCTGGCCTTTGTGGTTTGGTGGGGGTTTCTTTGAGTTTGTTTTTTGATTGATTGCCAGTGCCGCAT